>JANPPB010000783.1:0-6640 GCA_031428295.1 Segetibacter sp.
TTCGCTTCATACCAAAACACCTTATGCCATAGTGTACCTGCATGGGTTTAGTGCTAGCCGCGAGGAAGGAAGCCCGGTACACACCAACATAGCCAGAAGGTTTGGTTGTAACCTGTATTTAAGCAGACTGTCGCAGCATGGAATAGATACTGTGGACGCTATGGTTAATCTTACTGCCGACAACCTTTGGGAAAGTGCAAAACAGGCGTTGGCCATTGGCAGGCAATTAGGTAATAAAGTTATTTTAGTGGGTACTTCGACCGGCGGAAGCCTGGCGTTGCAATTGGCGGCTACTTATCCTGATGTGGTCGCGTTGGTTCTACTGTCGCCTAATATTGAAATTAACGATCCCAATGCATGGTTGTTGAACAACCCATGGGGATTGCAAATTGCAAGAATGGTTATTGGAGGCAATTACAATGTGGCTAAAAACAATACAGCATTATATCGCCAATTTTGGAATAAGCAATACCGTTTAGAAGCCGCTGTAGAATTGCAGGAATATCTTGAAGATGCCATGAATAAAGAAACCTTTTCAAAAATTCACCAGCCGGTATTGTCGTTGTATTATTACAAAGATGAGCAACACCAGGATGCTGTGGTAAGGGTTTCGGCCATAAAAACAATGATGGATGAATTGGCAACACCTGCTTCATTTAAACAGCAAAAAGCTATGCCCAAGGCTGAAAACCACGTGCTGGGCTCCTACATATTATCGAAAGATGTACCTGGGGTTGAAAAGGAAATAGCCGATTTTTTAACCAGGATCATAAAGAAATAGCCTTTAATAATATTGTTTACAAGTGAGATTACAGCCAGCATGCCCACGGATGGCCAGTGGCAGTTTGTATACTCAATAGGGTTGCAATACCGTACATTAGCAGCCTAAATTGCTTGCTATGATTCGCAGTAAAATTGCAGGAGTAGGTATGTATGTACCAAAGGATGTGTATACCAACAATGACCTTACCCGTTACATGGATACCAATGACGCCTGGATACAGGAACGGACCGGCATTAAAGAAAGAAGGTATGCCAAACGCCTGGAAGAAACCACCACAACAATGGGTATTGAGGCCGCCTCAATCGCTATCGAAAGGGCAGGAATAACTCCACAGGATATCGACTTTATCATCTTTGCCACACTCAGTCCCGATTATTACTTTCCCGGTTGTGGTGTTTTGGTTCAACGCGAAATGAAAATGAAAGAAGTGGGTGCTTTGGATATTCGTAACCAATGCAGCGGGTTTCTATATGCACTTAGTGTTGCGGATCAGTTTATCAAGGGCGGCATGTATAAAAACATTCTTGTAATTGGCAGTGAGAAGCATTCGTTTGGCCTTGACTTTACAACACGTGGCCGAAACATAAGTGTAATTTTTGGGGATGGTGCCGGTGCTGTGGTGTTACAGCCTGCAACCGAACACGAACAGGGCATTTTAAGCACCCATTTACACAGCGATGGCGAAAATGCCGAAGTGCTGGCTATGTATAACCCGGGTACCCATGGCAATCACTGGGCAAATGGGATTGCCCTTGCCGATTTTGATGATGCTGAACTGGGGCAGGCTTTTATGAGCCACGACATGATAGATAAGGCACAGAACTTTCCTAACATGGACGGCCAAACTGTATTTAAGAAAGCAGTAGTTAAAATGCCTGAGGTAGTTATGGAGGCCTTACATGCTAACGATCTTACTACAGCCGACATTGATTTACTGATACCTCACCAGGCAAATTTGCGTATTAGCCAGATGGTTCAAAAACTACTGCATTTACCCGACGACAAGGTGTTTAATAATATTCACAAATACGGCAATACTACTGCTGCCAGTATACCTATTGCCTTGTGCGAAGCCTGGGAGCAGGGTAAAATTGAACGTGGCCAATTGATATGCCTAACCTCATTTGGTAGCGGGTTTACATGGGCCAGTGCGTTAATTCGCTGGTAATATTCACCACCGTAATTTTTGGTAATTAAAAACACAGGAAGTTTGCCCCCTAATTTTTTGCGGCATGCAGCACATGCATTTGGTTTCATACAATCAGACCTGTATTTATTTAATTCTCAATGTTTTTTTTTGATGATAAAAGCATTTATAGTTTGATTACAATAAAGATCATTTTTGCAAGTAGCAAGGCCATAAACTGGAAAGAATGAGAAAAATAGTATATCTGGTTAATCCTGTTTCAGGAACTACAAAAAAAGATTCAATAGAAGCACTGATCAATAGAAAAACAAAAGAGCAGTCCATTAAGTTCGACATGCTTTCAACCAATCCGTTAGGAAATTATGATTTTCTGAAAGATAAAATTGAACAAGACAGGATTACCGATGTGGTGATGGTGGGTGGTGATGGAACTGTTAATTCAGTGGTATCGGCCCTGCAGGGCGTAAAAGTAAATTTTGGTATTGTACCTATGGGCAGTGGTAATGGATTGGCATATTGTGCAGGCATACCTAAAAATCCGGTTAAGGCACTTGACCTGATTTTTCAGGGCAATGCCACCCACGTAGACGGTTTTAGAATAAATGATCAATTCAGTTGTATGCTCAGTGGGCTTGGTTTTGATGCACAGGTAGCATACGATTTTGCAAATTCTGCTTCACGTGGTTTGTTTACCTATACCCAACAAAGCCTGTTCAACTTTTTTAAGGCTCATCCTTACCAGTTCGAGATTGTTTTAAACGGATTTTCGTTTTTTACTGATGCTTTTTTAATATGTATTGCCAACAGCAACCAGTTTGGAAACAATTTTAAAATAGCACCAAAGGCTAGTTTGAATGATGGATTGCTTGATATAGTAGTGGTACAAAAAATGAACAAAGCAAAACTTCCCTTTGCTATTTTACGCCAGATAAGAGGTAATAATGAATTGCAACAACTGGTTGAGGATATGACCAACAAGCATATTCTTTATTTTCAAACGCCATCGCTAACAATACGTAATCTTAAGCATGCACCTTTTCATGTGGATGGCGAACCAAGAGAAACTCAACATGAGTTTAAGATTGAGATTATCAAAAATTGCTTTAGACTAATACAACCGAATTGAATACATAAAATTAACTATTGGCAATAAGAATAACAGCATTTCAAAAACAAATTACCGACATTTATTGTGAGTTAAATGTTGATTTATTATAATCTCACAACTTCATAAGAAATTAAATAATTTGAAAGTCGTCTTTCTTATCATAGTATTTGCTTCAATTCAGACTTCTGTTATTTCACAAAATACATTGATTAAATATGTTAGTGAAAATGCTAAGGAAATTAATCTGTATGAAAAATTTGAATTAACAATTGACATTATTTCATCCTGGAAAAACCCCTACGATTACAATGAAATGAATTTGCAATGTGTTGTTGTCTCTCCAAAGAACGTAAAGGATACTATTGATGCGTTTTACATGCAGCCCTATAAGGTTGAAAAGGGAGCAAACGTAAGTAAGGCTTTCGGCAAGCCGGTTTATAAAATTAGATTTTCACCCACTCTTACAGGCACATGGAAATATTATTTGATTTTTAAAAATGACAGGGAAATAAAACAATCTACGATAAGTGAATTTACATGCGTAAATAATTCAAACGGTAAAGGATTTATACGAAAAGGAACGTCTAATTACCTACAGTTTGATAATGGAAACCAATTCATTCCAATAGGTGAAAATGCTAATTGCCCCGCTGAAAATATTTTTACAGACTATACTATCTGGATGAAAAAATTAGTGGCTAATATGGCCAATTTAATGAACGTTTGGATGATACATGAAGGATTTGGTATTGAATGGACAGGATATAAAAATAAAAATTTCGCTGGCTTAAAATATTACAACCAGCAAAATGCATTCAACTTAGATTGGTTGTTACAGCAATGCGAAGCCAGTGAAATGTATTTGTTATTGGGTTTAAATACGTGTGGGGGTATAAATTCAACAGTGAACCCTCCATGGAGCGAAAACCCATATAATAAAATTAATGGTGGCCCCTGCATTACACAAGGAGAATTTTTTACTAATTACGAGGCGAAAAGTTTGATCAAAAACAGACTTCGGTATATTATAGCCAGGTATGGCTACTCGAGAAATATAATGTCATGGAATCTTTTTATTGAAGTAGACGGCATTGCTGAATACAAAAAGTATAAAAAAGATGTTACACAATGGCATAAGGAAATGAGTGCTTACATAAAAAGAAATGATCTCAATAACCACCTAATTACCACTAGTTATTCTTCTGATATTGAAAATGACGCAACATGGAAATTACCTTTAATCGATTTTACTCAAACTCATAATTATGTAAATAGTGCTCAGCCCGAAAAAAGAATTGTTGGTGCAAACAGAATGTATTTAAACAAGTTTAAGAAACCCACTTTTACTGCAGAGTTTGGTTTGGATCCCAACATTACTAATGTTTCTGCCCTTGACCCAAATGGAGTGTACCTGCATAATGTGCTATGGTCTTCGGGCTTGGGAGGTGCCATGGGACCAGCATTAACTTATTGGTGGTCTAATTATATAGAACCTCAAAATCTTTATTATCATTTTAAACCTATATCATCGTTTTTAAATAATCTTTTGCTTGTTAAAGAACATTATGCACCGGTAAGCGTAACACTAAAAACTCAATCAACCGAAGTTTCTATTAAACCCTCAGCAGGATGGAGCGCCAACACTGATACTACCTTTAAAATAGATAACTTAGGAAATATTGAACCAACAGCAGATCAACTGGGAGTGTACTTATATGGCAAAGCATTAAACACTCAATGGAGAAAGCCTGTAAACTTTTTAGTGAATTTTTTAGTAGATGGCTATTTTACAGTTAAGGTTGGCGAGGCAACACTTTATCCACTATTAACAGTTACTATAGATAATAAAAAGTATAACAGAAGTGTTGTACCAAATGGGGTTTATCAGTTTCCAATACCAAAGGGTAATCACACAATTAAACTGGAGAATAGTGGCAGCGATTGGTTATATGTTAATGAGTACCTGTTTTCGGATGCCGGTGCTATTTTAAATCCATATGTGCTAAAAAATGAACTCAACAACAAAGTGGCGGGATACATATTAAATCAGAATTATAATTGGAAGGCCAGGTACGATAAGCTAAGGCTCATAGCTTATACAGCAGAACTTTCAGTACCTGGTCTTCAGAAAGGAAATTACACTGTTACTTTTTACAATCCCTCGACACTCCAAAAAATTGATTCGTATAAAATAACACTGAAAGAGGATGAACTTAAAATTCAATTGCCCAACATAATATGGGATATAGCTTTTACTATTGAAAAAGTGTAGAACCTTTGTATGTGGTCATGCTCAACCTTGTTTAAGTTTATTCCTGTATCTCCCAAACTTCTCTTCCACGTAACAACCTGTCAAGATCGCCGGGGCCCTTTGCAGCAATGGTTTCATCAATTTGCATTTGCATAACATCTTCGTAACATGCCCTGTCGGTCTCGTAAAAAACACCAAATGGCCGGGGAAAATATTGGCCTGATTGCGTAGGATCGTCAAACATGCGCACTAAGGTTTGGGCCTTGTAAAAATCTTTATCATCGTGTATCCAAAGATCATTGGCACTAAAATCAGCACCCAACTCAACCACAACAGGTTTTAAACCATCGAGGCGGATACCCATATTTTGAGCGGCTCCAAAAACCAAAGGTTTGCCTTGTTCTAAAAATAATGCGGTATCAGCTTTTGTTTTCTTCTCGGTAAATATCTCAAATGCTCCATCGTTAAAAATGTTACAGTTTTGATAGATCTCCAATAACGAAGTGCCTTTATGCTGATGGCTGCGGCTTAACATGGCCTGCAAATGTTTTGGATCGCGGTCCATGCTGCGTGCTACAAAAGTAGCATCGGCACCCATTGCCAGGGCTAAAGGGTTGTAAGGGTGATCAATACTTCCGTAAGGTGTACTCTTGGTTATCTTTTGCGGTTCGCTGGTAGGCGAGTATTGCCCCTTTGTTAACCCGTATATCTGGTTATTAAACAGCAGGATGTTTACATCAAAATTTCGGCGAAGCAGGTGCATGGTATGATTACCTCCAATGCTAAGACTATCGCCATCACCTGTTACTATCCAAATGCTTAACTCCGGTCGGCTGGCTTTTAATCCACTTGCAATGGAAGTTGCCCTGCCATGAATGCTGTGCATTCCGTAAGTATTCATATAATAAGGAAAGCGACTGCTGCATCCAATCCCGCTTATGATAACTATGTTTTCTTTAGGTACGCCAATGCCTGGCATTATTTTCTGCACCTGGGCAAGAATGGAATAATCGCCACATCCCGGGCACCATCTTACTTCCTGGTCGGTTGCAAAGTCCTTGGCGGTTAGGGTTGGCAAGGCTTTTTCGGCTACTTCTGACATTTTAGGTAATCTTCGTTTATACTACAAATCTCACTAAAATTAATTATACTTAAATGTTATTTACATTTTTTTCAGGTAATCTACCCCCGGCAATAAGAAATCGTACAACCTAATACAATAAAATTCAATCTACTATAGTTTACTGTTCATAGAGTATACAGATTCCTGTATTATTTATTACTTTGTTGCAAACCCAATATTCTTTCGATATACTTTTCGAACGTAGTCTAACCCAGGCATTTCGTATT
>JANPPB010000784.1:0-2121 GCA_031428295.1 Segetibacter sp.
TCTGCACTAAAAACTATAATTTTCTTCTACATTTTTTTTAACGCCAAATACATAATAATTATGAAACGATTGATTGCACCAGCAATGGCCATAATATTCCTCTTTTGCATAGCTGCAAAAACAAAACCCGCAAAAACAAAATGGATCAGCCTGTTTGATGGCAAATCACTTAACGGTTGGAAGGTGGGAGACAATGCCGCCTCGTTTAAAGTGGAGAATGGTGCCATTGTAGCTAATGGTGAAGTAGCACACTTGTTTTACGATGGTCCCGTAATGGATCACAACTTTAAGAATTTTGAGTTCAAGGCTTCGGTAATGACTACTCCCGGGTCCAACTCGGGCATTTATTTTCATACCCAATACCAGGATAAAAGTTGGCCGGCAAAGGGCTACGAAGTACAGGTAAACAATTCGCAAAGCGATTGGAGACGCACCGGTAGCTTATACGCTATTAGCGATGTAAAAGAAGTGTACGTTAAAGACAACGAGTGGTATACTGAAAGCTTTAGTGTGCAGGGTAAAAGAGTAATCATTAAGATAAATGATAAAGTAGTGGTGGACTATACCGAGCCTGACAATGTTGAAAGACCAGCAGATATGAAAGGAAGGGTCATTTCGGCTGGCACCTTTGCCCTGCAAGGCCACGACCCTAAAAGCAAAGTATATTTTAAAAATATTATGGTACGACCGCTGCCTTAAACAAGTTGAAATCAAACCAAAACTCCATTTTTAAACAACGTCAATTAATTACCATGAAACTTAAGCAAGGCTTTTTACTACTCCTACTCATTTCATTTTTATCCATTGCTGCTACCACCGAAAAAGTGGTACCTATCGCCATTACTACAGATACCGGGACCCCTGTAGTTTACCCGATGGCTACGCAGGAAGTACACCAGAAGAAAATGAATTTCTTTGAACGTATACTATTTAAACTGGCGGTTAAGAAGTTGATGAAAGCAGCCGATACCGAAAAGGCCGACAGGCAGGCAAGCTCGGCCCTGGTATTTGGAATTGCTGCCCTCGGCACCTTACTATTAGGCCTTTTGGTTCCATACGTAATATTTGCTGCCATACCCACAGGCATTGTAGCAATGGTATTAGGAAAACAGGCAGTGGCAGGAGGAACATCCGAACCCGCTAAAGCTAAAATTGGTAAAACCCTGGGATTCGTCGCACTTATTGGCTTTGCATTTATTTTATTACTGGCTGCCATAGTTGTGGCTTCATGGAGCGGCTGGTAATATTATTTCAGCAATTTTTGTTGTAAATATGTTGCTGTTGCATTGCCTACTTTAAGTGCATTGCTATGCTTCATCCAATGGTGGGTATCGTCGGGTATTACCAATGTTTCTAAAAGCACACCTTGTTGTACTAACCTTTTTACAAGGTCAGTACTTTGGTTGAAGGGAACATTTCGGTCATCATCAGCATGTATAATTAATACCGGAGATTTCCATGTGGATACGTAAGCCGCCGGCGATGATAGCCAGGCGGCTTTTCTATAAGCATCTTCATCGGGTGCTTTTTCAAATCTGTCGCTTCTGCCTGTAATTCTGCCTTCAGCAGTAAAGTCGTGTACGCCATGTATGTCAACCCCCGCTGCAAATAATTTAGAGTCTTTTGCCAATGCCATTGCGGTTAAAAATCCTCCATACGAGCCACCGTAAATGCCAATTCGTTTGGCATCAACATTGGTTTGTTTTGCCAGCCACAACGCACCTGCTTTAACATCCATGTATTCAGAGGCTCCCACATTTCCACTTCCCTTTTTAGGTTGGTGAAATTCGTATCCATACCCATTGCCTAACCTATAATTAACTGACAATACTACAAAGCCAAGATTTGCTAAGTATTGGTTGGTGGCATAGGCGTTTGCATAGTAGTCGCTGTAGTTCCAGCCTAATAACATTTGCCTGGGCGGTCCACCATGCACATATACAATAGCCGGTTTTTTGGCCGGTCCACCGGTACGTTCAAATACCTGCCCATGTATGGTTAGCCCGTCGGGCGAAGTAAATGTTACCTGCCTTGGTACTACCAAACTATTTGTTGGAAATTGTTTTGGTATCAGGTTTTCGCCCAATAGTTGAATAGGCCCTTTGCCAAAAGGCATGACCG
>JANPPB010000785.1:0-10270 GCA_031428295.1 Segetibacter sp.
GCATATTCTGCATGAAAATGTGGTGGCAAATGATCTCCAAAATACATTTTAATGAGAATGCCGTAAAAGCTGCATATCACCGGCATATTCCTCAAAAGTTTTTCCTGTCAATGTTAAATAAAAAGCATCAGGGTCCATATCGATTTCATCATTCCATTCCAATTTTCTATTCTCAGTTATTCTAAACATCTTAAAATTCTCTTCATTATTCCAATATTTAAACACACCCTTTCCTTTCCATTTACTTAAATCAATTATGCCCTGAACTCCATCTTCAAACTTAAGCATAAGTTGATAGTTTAATAATGGTGAAGCAGATTGCAGATATGGAATGATCTTATTCATATTTTAGTGGCCCGCATCATTCTTACTGGGTGCAATGTTCTATAAAATGGATTTAAAACAAGACCTATGGATACTAAGGTATTAGCGCCTAACAACGGCGAATCCCCTTCCTCTCCATATACAACCGGTGCAGGACCGCCTTCCCCTTCAAATTCAAAGTAGGCAGAACTAATGCGCCTCTTAATACCGGTTCCGTCAGCCAACGAAAAACTCATTTCTTTATATGGCTCTATGCCAATTTTATCTAAAATTTTACCTGGAACCAAACTATATACAGCGCCGCTGTCTACTAAAAATTCTACTTCGGCAAATTTCTCAGATTTGCGATGTTCACGCACAGTCATTATAACATTTGTTATACCCATGTTGTCACTGTTGTACTATGTTCTTTAATTGATGATTGAACATCCAAAGAATACCAAATTTATTTTTAAAATTTTCAAATTTTGCACCCCTATAAGACCTCCTTTTCTATAGCAATAAACATTAATTATTTGTTGCCGAAAGGGTTCTACACTGCTCAATAATTGCATCAACTTTATCTGGTGTTAAATGCTCACGATAGGTTTTGCCTAACTGCATCATTGGTGCATACCCACATGCGCCCAGGCATTCAACCGTCTTTAAAGTAAACATTCCATCAGGTGTAGTTTCACCCACTTTAATGCCCAATTTATTTTTGATGTAATCAATTATCTGATCGCTTCCTCTTAACATACAAGGACCAGTTTGGCAAACCTCGAAAAGATATTTTCCTACCGGCTTCATGTTGTACATGCTATAGAACGTAGCTACTTCGTACACCTCAATTGGAGTAATATTTAAAATCTCGGCTACATAATTCATCACAGGTACATCAAGCCAACCTCCAAATTCTTCCTGCGCCAAATGCAATACCGGTAATAAGGCACTTTTATGTTTCCCTTCGGGATATCTTTTTATGATCTCCTGAACCTCGGCCTGTTTCTTTTCTGAAAATTGTAACGACATCACCAAACTTCTTTTTTCAATTTTTAATGTAAAAAGGATACGTCCCGCCCATTTTATGCATCCATTTCGCCTGCTATCAGGTTTAACGAGCTCATTGTTATAATGGCATCGCTCAACATACTACCCTTTGTTAACTCAGAATAAGCCTGGTAGTAGATAAAACATGGTCTGCGAAAGTGTAACCGGTAAGGTGATCGTCCACCATCGCTGATTAAATAGAAACCCAACTCACCATTACCACCTTCAACTGAGTGATACACTTCACCCGCAGGAATATCTGTCTCACCCATGATTATTTTAAAGTGATAGATCAATGCTTCCATCTTGGTATACACATCCTTCTTCTCAGGCAAGTAATACTCAGGCACATCAGCATGGTAAATATCAGCATCAGTTCCTTTAAATTCCTGCACCTTTTTGTAAGCCTGTTCCAGTATGCTCAAACTTTGCCACATCTCCTGGTTGCGAACCAAAAATCTATCGTAACAATCTCCTGTTTTTCCAACAGGAATTGTGAATGTAAAATCTTCGTAACTACTATAAGGCGAGTGTGCCCTTACATCGTAGTCCACACCTGCAGCCCTTAAATTTGGACCTGTAAAACCATAATTTAAAGCACGGTCACCGGATATGCCACCCACGCCCTGTGTACGCTCCATAAAGATGCGATTGCGACTGAATAATTGCTCAAATTCTCTTAGTACTGCAGGGTATTCTTTTAAAAACTTCTCCAGTTTTCTAAAAGCTATGTCATTAAAATTGCGTTCAAAGCCCCCAATGCGGCCTATGTTAGTGGTTAATCGGCTACCACATACTTCTTCATAAATTTCATAAATCAGTTCGCGGTATTGCATAACGTAAAGGAAACCGGTAAAGGCACCTGTGTCAACACCAACCACAGAATTACAAATAAGATGATCGGAAATACGGGCCAGTTCCATTATAATGATCCTGAGATAGTCTACTCGCTTTGGCATTTGAATGCCCAGCAATTTTTCGCAGGTGGTATGCCAACCCATGTTATTAATCGGGCTGCTGCAATAATTTAATCTATCGGTAAGCGGGGTAATCTGGTAAAGTGGGCGATGTTCAGCAATTTTTTCGAAAGCCCGGTGTATGTAACCAACGGTTTGTTCAGCATTAACAATGCGTTCGCCATCAAGCTCCAGTATATTTTGAAACACCCCATGGGTTGCCGGGTGGGTTGGCCCAAGGTTAAGTGTGGTTGTTTGTTTTTCAATACTGCCTTCCGGAAGTTTTACATGTAATTCGGCAAGAGACATTTATAAAAATTTATATAGTCAACTGATACTATCTTATTAATTGATACTTCCAAAACCACCCCGACCAAACATTTCATCATCCTTGTCGGTACGTGTCTGGTCTTCTAATGGAAACTCTTTTCTCATTGGGAAATAATCCATTTCATCCACATTCAATATTCTTTTAAGATTGGGATGTCCGATGAAATTTACCCCATAAAAATCATAAGTCTCTCTCTCCATCCAGTTTGCACTTTCAAAAATATTAGTGGCAGTAAAAACGTCAGGATTATTTGAATTGGTATATACCTTAAATCTTACTCTAATGTTATCAATCAAGTTATGAAGATGGTACACAACAGCGATCTCTTCGCCTTGTTTTTCAGGATAATGGACCGCACACAGATCCGTTAAAAACTGAAATTTCAAGTCAGTATCATCGTATAAAAACTGGAGTACTTTAAGATTTAAGTCTTTATTAGCTGAGAAGGTAAGCATGCCATAAGGCTGTTCAACATTATAAATCTGGTCGTCAAATTTATCTTGTAAACGTAAAATAATCTGGTCGTTGGTTAAAGACATTAGTGTTTGGATAATTCAAATTTATTCTGATAAAATTATAAATAGCAACCGCTTATTGAATAGCGTAAGTGCCTAATAATTCTTTGTATTTTTCGCTGTTTCTGCGCCGCAAACTTTCATTGCCTACCAGGCTTTGAATTTGCATAAAACCATCAATGATTGCTTCTGGCCTTGGTGGACATCCGGGTACATAAACATCTACAGGAACCACCTGGTCTATACCTTGTAAAACACTGTAAGTATCAAAAATACCTCCTGAGCAAGCACAGGCACCTACAGCCATTACCCAACGAGGCTCTGCCATTTGAAGATAAACCTGCCGTACAATTGGACCCATTTTTTTGGCAATGGTACCCATAACCATAAGTAAATCGCACTGGCGTGGAGAAAACCCGAGTCTTTCAGCGCCAAAGCGTGATAGATCGTAGTGAGAACCCATGGTAGCCATAAACTCAATACCACAACAACTGGTTGCAAATGGCAATGGCCATATTGAGTTTTTACGAGCCATTCCTATTACCTTATCGAAAGAGGTGGCCATAAAGCCTTCCCCCATGTGTCCTTCCGGTGCTTCTAACTCTTTTATTGTATTATTAAAACGTACGGGACGTGCCATATTTTTCTCCTGTCTTTTGTATTATAAATTAACCACAAAAGCACCTATTTTGTTTTGGTTGAAAGTATAAATAACCATGTTTTATAACAGCGCCAAAAATACTGCATGTGTTTTATACTTTAAAAATTGATTTCATGCTTTTGTACCTAATGCACTGTAAGGGTATAACAGGTACGTTAAAACTGATCCAATTTATCTTTTTAATAACGCTGAAGAGAAGCAAAATTGCTAAGAGCCTAATTGAGCGTCTTCAACTAAAAATGAAAAAAGCTGCCCCATTGCAGCTTTCATCATAATTTATAATTCGATCAATCCTCCCAGTTCAGGGCCCCTTTTTTTATGATGTAATAAAATCCTATGATAAAGAAACCTACGAACATACCAACTGCTCCAAACCCGCTCCAACCAAGCTCACGAAAGTTTACAGCATAAGGATAAAAGAATATAATCTCAACATCGAACAATACAAACAAAATAGCTACCAGAAAATACTTAACAGCCATTGGCTGGCGGGCATTACCTACTGCTTCAATGCCACTTTCAAAGTTTTGCAATTTGTCTGCAGTGTTTCTCTTGGGTCCTAATACATGACTCAATCCCATCATAACCGCAATAAACCCAATGGCAAATAAGAACTGTATGCCAATTGGAAGATAATTACTGGCGGAGTTTACATCGTTTACGTTACTGATATCTAATAAAAACATGAAGTAAAATTTCAGCGACAAAAATAAGGAGGAGCAGAAGAATATGAAAATAAAAAACTCCCACTGATAACGTGGGAGTTAAAACAAATTAGCTGAAAATATTATTTGCGTCCAGGTTTTTTAGCCCGTGTTTTAGCTGGCGTTTTAGCCCGTGTTTTAGCAGGAGTCTTAGAAGGGCCACTCATCACTTTCTTAATCTGGTCGATAGTACCTTTAGCGTAAGTGTTTTCAGGATCAACTGACAATATGCCTTCCAGGTCTTTTATAGACTCCTCGTAATTTTTTTGAACATTGGCGTGAACATAAACCAGATAACCATAGTTCTGGATAATCATGCTTTTGTATTTTACCGGATCAGTTTTCTTCAACATGTCAATGTATTCCAAAACACGGGGCACGGCAGAACCTTTTGTGGTGTCTTTATCACGGGCAATAGCAGACTTAGATAATCCCATGTATCCATAAATCTGATCAGGATAAACACCTTTGTATTTATTAAACATGGTGTCAGCCAAATCTAACTGTCCCGTATTAAAAGCTGCATCACCAATGTTGTACATGTCAAGGTTGGATGGGTTTGGATTGGTAGTGTAACTTTTTTGAAGCCACTCTAAACGCTCCGGCATTTTACCCATTTTTTTGTACAAAGAGGCAATGGTATCCATGTACACAAACCGGGTTTTACGGCTGGTGTCATTATCCAAGGCTTTCTTTAAATAGTCAATGGCTTGCTGCTCACTTCCATCAATATTTTTAAGAACTGAAGCGGCGAACATATAATGATCTTGCTGTATTTTTTCGGGCGGAGCTGTGTTTAAATAAGCTATTATGTTTTCTTTAGCTTTTGCTGGATCACCCAAACGGTCATAGTCTAAGGCATATAATAACTTAATTCCTACGTAATCCTTACAAATCCCATTTTCCATTGCTTTGGCCTTATCAATAGATTCCTGATATTTTCCTGAACGGAACAGGTAATCGGCATAAAAGAAGTCAGTATTGCAATCTTTATCGCTGTTAGCAATGTATTTATCAAGATATTCCCTTGCCTTGTTTACATCACGATTTTTATAATAATCGTATAATTCTACATAGGAAGGTGCAAAGGTTGGATCAGCGGCTATTGCTGCATTGAAATACTCTTCGAACTTCTCTTTGTTATTTTGACTTTGGAAGATTTTACCAAGCTTAAAATTTGCCAATGCATACTTAGGATCGGCTGAAATAGCATTACTAAAAGCCTCATAAGCATCTCCACCCGACTTATCTCCACCGGCCTTCAGGTAGTTGATACCCAGGTTGAGATAAACCTCCGGGTTCTTAACTTTTTCTAATTGTTGTAACTCAGCAGCCCTTTTCAATTTTTCAATTGCATATATAGGATCACCGACGTTTGAAGCACCATCAGCATTTGCACGACCAATTGCATTCAATATGTCTATGTCTTCTTTCTTCTTTTTAGTAGAGGCGGTAATGGCCGTCTCGAAACGTTGTTTTGCTTCGTTCTTTTTACCATCCAATAATTCTATATGACCCATACCAACCCAAAGCAACGGATCGTTAACACCAGCACTCAAAGCTTGTTGATATATGGCTTTCGCCTTGGCAATACTATCAGTTCTTAAATAAGCCTGTCCAAGCCAGTATGTGGCTGCGGGGTCGTTTGGTTTACCTGCCAAAACTTTCTGAAAGGTTTGCTTGGCACTGTTAAAACGATTGTAGTACAAAAACTTTTTACCATCATCAACACTTTGAGCCAGTAGCACCTTTCCCGCAAACAATACGGCAATAACCAAAAATGAGAGTTTCTTCATGTGTGTGTTTTTTATTGTTTGTTATTCACTTTCTTTTATTTGACTTCTGCGTCTGTTAAACTGCATTACAGAGGGTACCAGGTTTGCACGGCTAAAAATCAGTTGACCTCTTTCTAAACTTAAGAAATTTGAAAACCCCGATCCTACACCTGCAAAATTTTCCTTTAGCACATAATACAATCCCCGTACCAAAGGATATTGCTTAAATAAAATTGTTTGTTGCGATGGCTTGGCAAACACGTCTTTATCACAAGTTTTACATTCAACTAAACCCATCCTTACTTTATCTGCAAGTGCTTTATTATTATCTGTCCAAACGGTTAACCAACTAGCGCCAACAAAGCCTATTGTATTGGTTGTGTTGGCAATATAGTTAATTACCTCTTCACTGTTTTTGGCAGCAGTAACATTTTTTCCCAATACATTGCCTTTAAGAAGGGTGTCGATTAAATATCTTACAGTGCTGGTCAATCCTTTGCCATCCACTGCAACTTTATATTGCTTTTCACTTTTACCCAATAATATCTGCTGTAATTGCTCAACAGTAAAAACAGAATCCGTTTCTGCTGAGTTTATAACCACAGCAATAGCATCGAATGCTACCGGGGCAAAAGAGGCATTGTATTCTAACTTTTTGCTGTAAAATTCCTGTTCTTTATTGTTTAGGCCTCTCGAAATAATAATCATCCTGGTGCTATCGGATTGAAGGTCGCGAAGACAATCGGCTTCTGTTTTATATTCTGCTGTTATAGTAGCATCCGGATATGAGGATTCAAAAACTTTTATTTGTTGGCTGATAATTGGCTGAAAACTTTCATCTACACTTATTTTAATCTTTCCGCTCGATATGGTCTCCATTGCTTTTGGAGCACCGGTTTCTTTACATCCCCACAAAAAAACCAGCAGAGCTACTCCTACTAAAAATGCTTTCATATTACAAATAGTCTTTCTTAATTCCCCTGTAAATTCTCCACGTTCCATAAACCATACATAAACCACCAAACAGGTACCTGAAAATTTTATCAAAACCTTCCATGCCAAATCCAATAATCTGCGGAAACATGATAAACAATCCCACGGCAAGATACAAAATACCCATTCCAAAATCCATTATAGACCGCGCGGTTAAAAACCTTCTCGTTCGCTTTTCAGCATATTCGTTTTTCATATTTTTTTTATTTAATATCTCCACAGTTGTTTCTTAAAAATTAGGTTTTAGAAAGTGGGAAAGTTACTAATTAGGCAGTACAAATTCACCGCTTCATCATTGACCCTCTATTTTGCCATTATGCCTTATGCCACACACACTTAAAATGTGTAGATGCAGTTCATTTTCTTTTCCATAGCAACAAGGGTGGTATATATGTTAAAACAATATTTTTCTGCTCTTCCGAAAGTTCTAATGTTAGTAAGCAAAACTTAAAAACTCTCTACATAACAAAGTTGGGATGCTTTCGCTTGTTGGTGTAGACTTATAAACTAAATTATATGTAACACTATCTTTGCCGCATGAAATTTTTAATGGTTTGCCTCGGTAATATCTGTAGAAGTCCTTTGGCAGAGGGTATTTTAAAAGATAAGATAAAGAAGGCCGGGTTAGATTGGATTGTGGATAGCGCGGGCACTAATCATTACGAAACCGGCTTTCCCCCACACAAGCTATCTCAAAATATTGCCAGGCTAAATGGGGTAGAAATAAGCGATCAGCAATGCCGACAATTTTTAAAAGAAGACATGATCAACTTTGACAAGATTTATGTGATGGACGAAAACAATTATCACGAGGTAAAACGAATAAGCAAGCAATTCTGGAATAAGGAAAAAGTTGACTTTCTAATGAATGAAGTATACCCTTATGAAAACAGGAGTATACCTGACCCTTATTTGGGCAATGAAGCAGATTATAAACACGTATATGGCTTGGTAGACAAAGCCTGCACCCACATTATTGAGAAGTATAGTTACTACCCATTACCCCTTGAATTACACAGGAAGGATAAATAGGCAGCACAATCTTATTTACAAACCCTTTATTAAATTCTATCACTTAGAATATGAAACCTACCCTTCCGCAAGGAACCCGTGATTTTTCGGCAAGCGTTGTTCGTAAACGCAATTACATCTTTACTACTATAAAAAATATTTTTGAACGATATGGTTTTCAGCCCCTGGAAACACCCGCAATGGAGAACCTTGAAACATTAATGGGCAAGTATGGTGAGGAGGGTGATAAACTGATTTTTAAAATACTGAACAATGGATTAGACAACCCTGTAAAGCATGAGCAAGCCAACCATGATTTTAAAAAAGTATTAGAGGGTAAATCTATAAAAGGCATTACTGAAAGAGCCCTCCGGTACGATCTTACTATACCTTTTGCAAGATATGTTGCTCAAAACCATGCACAGCTTACCATGCCCTTTAAACGCTACCAGTTGCAACCGGTTTGGCGTGCCGACAGGCCGCAAAAAGGACGTTACCGCGAATTTTACCAGTGCGATGCAGATGTAGTGGGGAGCAACAGTCTTATAAATGAAGTTGAATTAGCCTCTATCTATAGTCAGGCTTTTTTACAATTAGGCATAGCAGTTGAAATAAAAATCAACAACCGCAAAATTTTGGCGGGTCTGGCAGCATTGTGTGGTGGACCAGATAAACTTATCGACATAACGGTTGCTATTGACAAACTGGATAAAATAGGGCTTGAGAAAGTAGAGAGTGAACTAATTAGCCGCGGACTTAACGAGGAGCAGGTTGCTATTATCGAACAGTATTTAAAAATTGAAGGCTCTAACACAGAGAGACTTTTACAAGTGAAGGAATTATTTGCAAACACCCCCATTGCACTAAAAGGCATTGAAGAAATTGAATATGTTTTGAACTTTCTTCCCGAAAGTATACAAAAGCAATTGGCACTCGATTTAACCTTAGCCCGGGGACTAAACTATTATACGGGAATTATTTTTGAAGTGAAGGCTGTAGATGTTAGCATTGGCAGCATTGGCGGCGGCGGCAGGTACGACGATTTAACAGGGACTTTTGGCGTGCCCAATATCCCCGGGGTTGGTATCAGCTTTGGAGTTGACAGAATTTATGATGTTATGGAAGAGTTAGATGTATTTCCTGCTGATGTTGAGGTAGGAACAAGGGTGCTGTTTTTTAACCTGGGAGAAGCTGAATGCAGGCAAGCATTCACATTAATGCAACAATTACGTGCTAACAATGTAAGCTGCGAGATGTATCCTGAAAATGTAAAATTTGATAAGCAGTTTAAATATGCCGATAAGAAAAATATTCCCTTTGTAATTATACTTGGCAGCAAGGAACTACAAGAAGGAACCTGCATTGTAAAAGACCTGGCAAAAGGCGCACAAACTACCTATAATCAAGCGGAATTAATTTCAGGAATTTTTTAGCCGGTGCAGTAAAAATAACACAAAATATTAGTGGTACTATTTTAACATACTGCTTTTTATTATGGCATAGCATTGGGTATTATTATCACAAAAAAGAAGATGCATAAGCTAATAATTTTTGTGCTGGTTGCTGCAACACTTACTTTAACCAGTTGTGGTTCTACAGGCTTTACTACAGCATCCGATTATGGAGATGATAGGATGAGCCAATCATATGATCCTTATTTTTACGGCCCGGGCTTCTATGGTTCAGACGGGTTTGGATATGGCAGACAAAACAGATTTAATTACGGTAGACCAAACAGATTTGGTTACAGATATTTCGACAGGTTTGGCAATGGTTATGACAGATACAACCCATATATAAACAGGAGAAGACCTACCGTAATTTACAGGTCAGCACCTGCTACCAGGATAAGACCTATTAACCCAAAAACAGACAGATGGAATCCTAAGGAAGAAAAGCGTGATGACAATCAGTAAAAAAAATCTATTTCAGTTTTGAATGATCAAAAGAGGTACCCAGGTGCCTCTTTTG
>JANPPB010000786.1:0-2584 GCA_031428295.1 Segetibacter sp.
GCAATTGAATTGTTATTGGAACCGCGACGCCCGATACTATACTGCAGATAGCTGGCATGGTAAAAAGGATTTGGATGGTGGTACGTTGTTTACGCAGTTCTCCCATTTTATCGATATTCTGTATTGGATATTTGGCGACATTACCAACATTGTTTCTAAACTTGACAGCCACAACCATAAGGATTTGACCGAGTTTGAAGACAGCGGCTTTGTTCACTTCGATCTTATTAACGGAGGCTCGGGCTGCATTAATTATTCAACATCAGTTTGGGACCAAAACCTTGAAAGCAGCATTACCATTATTGCTGAAAATGGAAGCATAAAAATTGGGGGCCAGTATATGGACAAAGTAGAAGTTTGCCATGTAAAAGATTACGTTATGCCCGAGCTGGCACCGACCAATCCCGGTAACGATTATGGACTATACAAAGGCAGCGCTGCCAATCATCATTTTGTAATTGAAAATGTAGTGGATGTAATTAAGAACAATGCCCCCATAACTACCAATGCTTTGGAGGGTTTAAAAGTGGTAGAAATTATACAGCGGATTTATGCTGAAGGGCATTGATAAAACACCATCTTGATGACTGTCTACAGGAAGGGGAGGACTTGATATTGGTGGTCACCAATCTTAATGGTATAATTTGCTTCGGTTTATCTTTTGCCGACCGGCCCACTTTGCGCCGTTTGAGGAATTTAACTGCATTTGTTTGGACATCAGCCCTAAGAGCGAATTCAAAATAACATGAAAGAACTAAAAGTACAAGAGCGTTTCTTCTACCTTCTATAATTATGTGAGAGAACTATTACTTTTTTAATTTAGGAATGCCTGACTTGGCAAGAATTTCATTTGCTCTTGCAAGTTTCTCAGGAAAAAAAATTTTACCTCTATGTTTTTCAAGCCTTTTATCAATCGGAATTATAGGTACTTTAGACTTGTTTAATTTATCAACCAATTTTTCTGTATCAGAAGTTGTCATACTAAAAGTTGTTTTTTTTGTGACTAAAAATGCCTCGTAATCATCACCAATTTCAAACTTCACCCATTGCTCATCTGTGGTGTATCCAAAAATAGCAAAGTCTTCAGAAATTTCGTCCAAATTATTTGTGATTCCCATTCTGTAAAGTCTTGTTCGAACAGATGTACTACCGGTAGCAATTATCGAAGCATTAGGATATTTCTCGATAAAAGCGTACACTGTTGAAGCGACTGTAGCTAATACCTTAGAACTATCGCCGTTATTCGTTATGGACATATCATCTATGCTATTCGACCTTTCGTCATAGTCGCCAAATGCAAGATTGTATACGTTTTCATCGCTGGTTTTTTGGTATTGAACCATTTTCTTAATAATTCCTTTTTTACCTTCACTGTAGAATTCAAAGAATTCAAAGTTGTCTTCTGCCTTATACTGATACTTTGGTTTTTTCAAGTAGAAATTTCGACGAAGTTACAATTTCACTCGATTGCTAAAATTCGATTTGCTCAAGGTTTTGTCATCTTGTTTTAAGATGCCCCAATCTCTCAATGCAGTTCTTTGAACATATTTCGACACGACATGGTTTCAAACGAAGCAAGTCAATGTATATACGATTCGATGAAGTGTTTCTAAATAAACATGAGTTCTATCCATACGAATTTTTTGAATCCGAAAGTTATTTAAAACTGCAGCAAGCTACCAGCCTGCTTACATCTCAAAACCCTCCCCTACCTTATTTCTCAATCTTCTTACTTCAATCTTCTATATTCTTCCACCTATCTTACATTCATAAAAAAAAATAATGGATGAAGTGGTGTTTGAAGACCAAACTTTTGAAAACATTGACTCAGCTACAACACTCTTACAAAAGGGTTCGTATACAGCGTGTGAATTTGTACGCTGCAATTTCGAAAAATTTAATCTCAATAGCTTCGAGTTTATTGATTGCACCTTCCATCATTGTAACCTTGCATTGGCAGTTGTTACTGATACCCGTTTTAAAAATGTCAGGTTTAACGATTGCAAGCTATCAGGTATTGACTTTAGTACCTGCAACGATTTTTTATTTGAGGTCCATTGCGTCAACTGCATGCTTGACTACGCTTCCTTCTACCAAAAAAAAATGATGAAGGCTACATTTACCGGTTGCTCATTATTGGAGGTGGATTTTACTGATGCAGATTTAAGCGGCAGCATATTTAAAAACTGTAACCTACAACGTACTTCCTTCAACCGCACTAACCTCGAAAAGGCTGATTTGTCATCAGCAACCAACTTTGCCATTGACCCTGAAAACACCCGTATAAAAAATGCAAAATTTTCGTTGGACGGATTGCCGGGTTTATTAGGCCGTTACCAAATTAAGATTGTATAAAAACGAGGGAAATTATTTTCTGATCGTAATGCGTGTACCAACGGGCACAAGATTGTAAAGCTGTGTAACATGCTCGTTCTTCATGCTAATGCAACCGAGTGTCCAGTTCTGGTATTGGTCAACTGCATAACCTTCGCGGGG
The DNA here is from genome assembly GCA_031428295.1 of Segetibacter sp. Classification (GTDB taxonomy): domain Bacteria; phylum Bacteroidota; class Bacteroidia; order Chitinophagales; family Chitinophagaceae; genus Segetibacter. The sequence goes on from JANPPB010000786.1 coordinate 2,497, forward strand.
CCATGTTCCGTGTATGCCAATGTCTCCGCCAATTTTCGCCGTAGGCGGAAGAATACCCGATTGTACCCTCTTATTATAAATCTCCACG
>JANPPB010000787.1:0-13718 GCA_031428295.1 Segetibacter sp.
ATAGCTATAAGTATTGCTGCTGAAATTATTAGTGTAAAGAATAGGATTGAAAAGGTGTAAGGTTACAAATCACCCTAATTATTTTTATAGAATTTGTGAACTGTTCAAATTTTACTTTGTTACATAATGTCATTAACTTAATAATATTTGAGTATCAAACATTGTGAAAGGAGAGCCGTCATGCTGTCCTGTCCTGAATAAATTTCAGGATTGTTTCAGGATCCCAGCCTCCCCTGGAGTTTGTACTACCATGATCCAAGAGATACCGAAACCTCCGTTATTCAACGGGGCAGGCAAGTTGCCAATGACGAAAATGCCTAAAAGCCTTATGTAATGACATTACTTTGTTACCTATTTTTTGAGCAAACCGTGAGAACAAAAATATTTTACTAATTTTTTTTTAAATAAGCAGCAAACTATAATAATATTGTGTCCTTAATGTGTTTACTTTACACCTTAGTCTGCATTTTATATTGAATTGGTAATAATTCATTACAATTTATTTGTTAAAAGGTAGTATTACGGTCGAAAAAACTTAAACTTAACTTACTTGCTATGCGAATCTTCAAACTTTGGCTATGCCTTGTTGTGGTTGTTGCACCCACTCTACTCTTTGCACAAACCCGTACCGTTTCCGGAAAAGTATTTGACTCAAAAGATGGTACTCCACTTGCTGAAGCAACTGTTTCAGTTGTTGGAAAGGCAATAAGTGCCAAAACCGGTGCTGATGGAATGTTTACACTCAATGTTCCTGCTGATGCCCGTCAATTAAAAGTTTCCTACGTAGGATATACTGACAAAACGGTTAGTATTACAACAGGCCCGGTTAATATCTCCATGTTAAGTTCAAGCCAGAACCTAACGGAGGTAGTGGTAATTGGTTATGGTACATCCCGTAGAAAGGATATAACTGGTGCTGTTGCCTCATTAAAGGCGAAAGACTTTAACCAGGGTACTATTTCTGCTCCCGATCAACTATTACAAAATAAGGTTGCGGGTTTAGAGGTTACCAATACAAGTGGACAGCCCGGGGCTGCTTCTACCATTCAAATTCGGGGTAACTCTTCCATTCGTTCAAGTAACAACCCATTGTTTGTTGTTGACGGTGTTCCTTTGGACGGGGCATCTGCCCGCCCTAATCTGGGATCTGCTTTCGGTAGCACGCCAAGTTCAAACCCATTATTGTACATTGACCCAAACAGCATTGCGCAAATTGAAGTATTGAAAGATGCTTCGTCTGCGGCTATATATGGTGCAAGAGGTGCAAATGGAGTAATTGTTATTACTACTAAAAAAGGTACAGCCGGTCCAATGAAGGTTGAAGTAGGCGCCAACTATGGTGTAAATGCCGGTTTCATGAAACGCTTTGGAGTTTTAAATGCTGATGAATACCGCTCCGCATTAAAGAAATTTAATCAACCTTCTTCTTTAGATGGTGGTGCTAACACTGATGCATTGAAGGAAATAACTCAAAGCGGTTTTTCTCAAAATTATTCTGTAGCCTTTAGTGGAGGAAACGATGTTGGTAAATTCCGTGCTTCATTCTTAGGTTCCAAGCAGGAAGGTTTTTTGAAGAATACAACTCTTGATAAATATCTTTCTACAATCGGAGGTAATTACAAATTCCTTGATCGTAAACTTACTTTAGATTTCAATTTAATAGCAGGTAATTACGGCGAAAACCTGACCAGCGTTTCAAATACCGCAGGTTCTACCGGTAATATTATCTCTTCCGCCTTAAGTTGGAACCCAACCATTCCTTTACGTACAAATGGTTTATATAATTTCCCTACTAACGGATCAGGTAATCCATTAGCCTTCAACGACGCTTATTCTGATAAAAGTAGCGTGAATGTATTTCTTGGCAATATGTCCGGAGCATACGATTTGACCAAAAAACTTCAGTACAAATTTTTGTATGGTATTAATTATGGTACAGGTAATAGAAAACTTAATATCGAAGGATGGCTTCAAGGCTTTCCTAACTTATCTGGCTTAGGAAACGCAGGAATTGCTGATGCAAAACTATTGTCTCAGACTTTTACCCATACACTTAGCTACAATACAGAATTAACTGATAAACTAACCTTAAACGGTGTGGTAGGTTATGAATATTTTAAAACTCAGTTCAGTGGTGGTGGTATTAGTGCCAGAGGGTTTAAAACAAATCTTGATCAAAAAACCCGTACCGATATCCCATACACGAGTATTTTCCAAAATGCTTTAATCCAGAATCCTTACTTTAGTTTCGTAAATCCTACTGCAGAAATTCAGTCTTACTTTGGACGTGCCACTTTTAATTTGCAGGATAAGTACATCTTAACCGGTAGCATCAGGAGAGATGGTTCGAGCAAGTTTGGTTCAAATAATAAGTATGGCAATTTTCCGGCTGTTGGTTTAAAATGGTTGGTTAGCAACGAAAACTTTATGAAAGGAAGTTCATTGTTTTCAAACCTTGGTTTAAGAGCCTCTTATGGTATCACTGGTAATCAGGAGTTTCCTGCCGGTTCTTCACAAGAGCAATTTGCTTTAACAACATATACCACATTCCCGCAGGTTGTAAATGGTAACCCTAACCTTAAATGGGAATCAAGTAAAGCAACAAACATAGGTTTGGACTTTGGTTTTGCCCGTGGACGTGTTTATGGATCAATTGATTACTACAAAAAGAAAACTTCTGATATCCTGTTCCAGACAAGTGCAATCCAACCGGCTCCTGCTTCAGTTTCTTTCGTCAACCTTAAAAATGCAAACCTGATCAACTCTGGTGTTGAGTTTGCCATGGGATCTGACATCATTGTTAAAGACAACGTGGGCTGGGACTTTAGCTTTAACGTTGCTTATAATAAGAACAACATTAAAAACTTTGTTGACCCTAACACTGGTTTAGACAACTTTGTACAAACCGGTCAAATTAACGGACAAGGTGTATCTGGTACTTTAGCCCAGGTTATTACAAACAATCAACCTGTTAATGCGTATTACTTGAAACCTTTTGAAGGATTTGATGCAAATGGTAACCAGAAGATTGGTGGCAATCCAACCTTTGCCGGTGATCCAAACCCGCATACTTTGTTAGGTTTTAGTACATCTTTCAGATATAATAAATTAACTCTGAGTGTTAACATGGGTGGTGCTTTTGGATTTTTGATTTACAACAACACTGCTACGGCGGTAACTAACATTGCCGGTATTGTACAGGGTAGAAATATCGACAAAGCTGCTTTCAACTCTGGTGAAGGTTTTGGAAGTGGCGTAGGAGCATCTACAAGGTTCCTTGAAAAAGGCGACTACTTTAAAATGAGGAACAGTACATTAAGATATAACGTTGGTAACGTTGGTAGTTATATTAAAGGCATGAGTGCATTTGTTAGCGGAAGTAATCTGTTTGTTATTACTAAATTCACAGGCTTCGATCCTGAGGTTAACATTGACAAGAGCAATAACTCTTACCCTTCAAGGTCAATTGAGTATGTTCCGTATCCAACAGCCAGAACCATAACATTCGGTGTAAACTTTACTTTATAATTATAATATTTAAACCTGTCATATGAATCGTTATAGAAAATTATCAAAATTTGCCTTGCCACTACTTACTGTGGTTGCAATGGCAGGTTGTACAAAATTGGATGAAAATCTAAATAGTACCTTAACTAGTGCAGAGGTTGCAACTACGCCGGGTAGTACAGCAGGTCTTGTTGCTGCTGCGTATTCTGATCTTGGTGGTTTATTACATAGCCAGTCGCAATTATTTAGCCTGCAGGAAAATACATCTGATGAAGCCTTGGTACCTACACGTGGAGGTGACTGGGATGACAACGGCGTGTGGCGTGTTTTGCATAATCATACCTGGAACTCCAACCATCAGTATATCCTGGATGTTTTTAACGGCCTGAACAAACTTAATTTCGATGCAACAAACGTACTGTTGTTTAAACCTAGTGCATCACAAACTGCTGAAGCACGTTTTTTGAGAGCATTTGCATTGTATAACCTGCTTGATTTGTATGGTCAGTATCCTTACCGCGAGCCAGGCGAAAATTTGTTAAATGCCCCGGTTGTTAAAACGGGTGCTGAAGGCATCAATTTTATTATTAGCGAACTAAATGCTGTTGTTGCTGCTTTACCTGCGGCTCCAATTGGTCAGGCAACTTCAGATGCTGCCCGTTTCCTGCTAATGCGTTGTTATTTAAATAAGGGTACTTTTTTAAACCGCGCAACCCCAACGTTTGACGCGGCAGACATGCAACAAGTTATTACTTTAGGTAATGCAATTATTAATAGTGGCAAGTACTCTTTTACACCTAACTACTTTGATAACTTTAGTGTAGATAACGGTGCCAAATCCAAAGAAGGTATTTTTACTTATGTAAATACTTCGGGCGTAGCAGCCAATAATGGCGGGCCTCAGGCACGGTGGAATATGACTTTGCATTATAACTCTTATACGCCGGTTAATCCCAATGCCGGATGGAATGGGTTCACTACTATCAGTGATTTTTACAGCAGTTTTAATGTTGGTGTAACCCCTACAGCATTTGGACCTGCTGATACATTATTCGATGGCAGAATTGGTGGAAGGTACTACGCTGGTGCTACCAATGTTTCAGGTTTGAGACCTGGTTTCCTGGTTAACCAACAATTTAACGAAAATGGCGTTGCTTTAAAAGATAGAAAGGGTGCCCCCCTTGCTTATACACCTGCTGTTGCCGAAAACATGATTGAAACTGGTGCTAACCTTGAAGTTACTGGTATAAGGGTTATTAAGTATGTTCCCGACTATGGAAATTATGGTGGACCTGCTGGTAACGACCTGATGATTTTCAGGTATGCAGATGCTTACTTGATGGTTGCCGAGGCGAGGCAAAGAACTGGCGATGTTGCAGGGGCATTAACTTTGGTGAATACTTTGCGTGCTGCACGTAATGCTACTCCACTTGTTTCAATGGCTTTAGCAAACCCTAATAATGTTGAGGATCCAAATACTTTTCTTGCTGAAAGAGGCCGTGAGCTGTACTGGGAGAGTGTTAGAAGAACTGACTTAATCCGCTTTGGGGTTTATTTAAAGCCATGGCAGTACAAGCCAACAGACAATGCAAGATATTTATTGTTCCCTGTACCAAGTCAGGCTTTGGCAGCAAATCCAAACCTGAAACAAAATCCCGGTTATTAATTACAGATGTATATAAATGCAAAAAGCCGGATTTTCCGGCTTTTTGCATTTATATACATTTAAAATATTTATCAATCCAACTACTGCAGTTGTATAAAACTTGTTGGTAATAAGTAACCAATTTACTTCGTCAACATTAACATTTTTTCCAGGCTTTTCATCCGTGCCTGCTGTGGTAGATTGTTAACTACATCTGATCCCTTCTTATCTTTCGGTTTTAAAATTCTTTGTTCAACTTAAGTCGTGAATGTCTAAGCTCCTGTTTACACTTTTCTTGTTTTTTCTTCTTTTTTCATGCAACCAAAAAAAGAAAAAACCCTTGTTTCAATTAATGGAACATACAGGGATTGACTTTAATAACAAGGTGGTCGATGGCAAACTGGAGAACAGTTTTTTATTCAGAAATTTTTATAATGGGGGAGGTGTTGGCCTGGGCGATATAAACAACGATGGGTTGCCCGATGTATTTTTTACAGCCAACATGAGCGACAGTAAACTGTATTTAAACAAAGGTGATTTTAAGTTTGAAGATATTACTGTGAAAGCAGGACTTAAACAAGACGGTCTCTGGAGTACAGGAGTTGTTTTTGTTGATATCAATCACGATGGTTGGTTAGATATTTATGTATGCAACTCCGGTCACATGACTAACGGGCACCGTAAAAATCAGTTGTATATTAATAACCACAACCTCACTTTTACGGAACGGGCAAAAGAATATGGCCTTGATGTAAAGGCGTATGCTACACAGGCATCTTTTTTTGATTATGATCTTGATGGCGACCTTGATTGTTTTATAATAGCCAACAGTCCCATGCCTGTAAACACATTGGGCTACGCAAACCGACGTAATATGCTGGCTAAAGACTGGCCAGTTGCTGATTTTATAAAAGATGGAGGCGATCATCTTTATAAAAATGATAATGGAAAATTTAAGGAAGTAACCAAAGAGGCTGGCATACATGGTACTTTAATTAGTTTTGGTTTGGGTGTAAGTGTGGGAGATGTAAACAAAGATGGCTATCCGGATATTTATGTGGCTAATGACTCTTACGAGCGTGATTACCTATATCTCAATAATAAAAACGGCACTTTTACTGATGACCTGGAAGCATGTATGGGTCAGACCAGTTTTTCCTCGATGGGTGCAGACCTGGCGGATATTAATAATGATGGATATCCCGACCTTTTTACTACCGACATGTTGCCTGAAGATGATTACCGATTAAAAACATTAGGTGCTTTTGATAACATTGATATTTATAATCAAAAAGTAAAACTTGGATTTTACCACCAGTACATGAAGAATTGTTTGCAATTAAATAATGGAAACGGGGTGTTTAGTGAGATTGCAAATTATAGTGGTGTTGATGCTACCGACTGGAGTTGGGGAGCGTTGATGTTTGATGCAGACAATGATGGCTATAACGACATTTATGTTTGTAATGGAGTTAACAAGGATGTAACCAACCTGGATTTCATGAACTTTTTTGCAGACGATGTTATTCGTAAAATGGTGTTGACCGGTAAAAAAGATAATGTGGACGAAGTTCTAAAAAATATTCCCGTTACCCCTGTGTTAAACAAGGCTTATAAAAACCAGGGCAACCTGCAATTTTCTGATGCGGGAAAAGATTGGGGCTTTACGCAAACATCTTTTTCTAATGGGGCAGCCTATGGCGATCTTGATAATGATGGCGACCTTGACCTGGTGATTAATAATATCAACCAGCCTTCATTTGTGTATCAGAATAATTCGCGGCAGACGACCAAAGACCATTTTGTTGCTTTGAATTTGAAAGGTGACAGTTTAAACACATTTGCCATCGGCAGTAAAATAAGCATCTATTCGAAAGGACAGCAGTTTTACAGGGAGCTAATACCAAGCCGTGGTTTTCAATCATCCGTAGACTACAAGCAGATCATTGGTTTAGGCAATGTAGCCTCTATAGATTCGATGGTAATTACCTGGCCTGATCTTTCATCTACCGCAATCATCAGGCCTGCAATAGATTCAACTTACAACTTAGATAAGCGAACAGCTTATAGAAGGATAATGAGGCAGTCAGTTGCAGTACCAGTTTTTACACTTTTTGATTCAGTTACATCATCTTTTGAAAAACATATTGAAGACGACTACCAGGATTTTTATTATGAAAGGAATATACCAGCAATGCTTTCGAAAGAAGGGCCAAAGCTGGCAACAGGAGATGTAAATAACGACCAGCTTACCGATGTGTTTATCGGCGGAACCCAGGGGCATCCCGGGCAACTATACCTGCAAACTGCAGATGGTAAATTTGTAAAAAGTATTCAAAAAAGCTTCGAGCAGTTTAGCGATTTTGAAGATGTAGCAGTTTTATTTTTGGACAGTGATAATGACGGTGACCTTGATTTATTTGTAGGAGCCGGGGGCAATAACAATCCGCCTGCAAGCAGGCAGATGCAACACCGGTTGTTTAAAAATGATGGTAAGGGAAATTTTGTTGTTGATGTAAGTAGTTTCGAACTTAACAACGATAACATTGGTGTTGCAGTTGCTTACGATTTTGATAAAGATGGCGATCTTGATTTATTTGTGGGTGGCAGAAGCGTGCCCAGGGAATATGGAACGAACGCCAGTAGCTACTTATACGTCAATGATGGTAACGGTCATTTTAAAGACATAGCTAAAAATAAAAATCCGGAGATCGCACACTTAGGTATGGTGACAGATGCAGTTTGGGTGGATGTTTTAGGCAACGCCGATAAAGAGTTGGTAATTGTTGGCGAGTGGATGACCCCGAGAATTTTTAATTTCAATGGAAAAAAATTTACTGAGCAAACTACCAACTTGCAAAACATGTTTGGATGGTGGCAAAGCATAACCGTAGCTGATGTTAACAGGGATGGCAAGCAAGACCTGGTAATGGGAAACCTCGGAGAGAATTTTTACCTCCACCCCAGTAAAGATAACCCCGTAAAGTTGTGGATTGCTGATGTTGATGGCAATGGTGATGTAGATAAAATATTGACAAGGACCATACAAGGAAAAGACAGAACTGTCTTTCTAAAAAATGATATACAGGAACAGGTGCCGTCCATTAAAAAAGATAACCTGAAGCACCATGATTACGCACTTAAAACAGTGCAGGAACTTTTTCCTTCGGGTGTATTAAATAAGGCAATTGTAAAACAATTTAATTACAGTAGTTCTTGTGTGGCAATCAATAACGGAAATGGAAAGTTTACCATTCAAAAACTACCCTATAGGGCACAACTTTCATCTGTCAATGCCATACTAAGCATCGACCTTAATAATGATGGTTTTACTGATCTGGTAACGGGTGGTAATAAGTCAGGATTCCTACCTCAATTGGAAAAACTGGATGCCAGTTATGGCGATGTATTTATGAATAATGGTAAAGGAAACTTTAACTGGTTACCCAGCCAGCAATCGGGCATTATGGTAACCGGCGAAGTGAAAGCCATTAAACTGATGAAGAGTAACACAGAACAATGGTTGATCTTTTCACGCAACAACGATTTTCCGGTTTTATATAAGCGCAATTTTAAAAAATAATTTGAAGTGTGGCCCGATCTCTTAATCCCCGGTATCATCACTTTAATCAAAAGAAACTTTCATATTTGAATTTCAATCACAAGTATAGTATCCTGCTTAGTAAAACCGGTATTGCACTTTTGGTGTTAATTGTTTTGCTGACCTCGTGCAAGCAAAAAATGCAGGAGGCTGTTTTGTTTGATATATTGGAAAATAAGCAAACAGGTTTAGACTTTGCCAACAAGCTTTTATCCAGCGATTCTTTCAATCTATTTAAGTACATGTACTTCTATAATGGTGCAGGTTTGGGAGCCGGCGACTTTAACAACGATGGTAAGGTTGATCTGTTTTTTTCATCGAACCAGGGCAAGAATACCTTGTACCTGAATAAAGGAAATCTACAGTTTAGTGATGTGACAATTGAAGCAAACATACCTGCAGACCAAGCGTGGAATACTGGTGTATCCATCGTTGATATCAACCACGATGGTCTGTTGGATATCTATGTGTGCAGGGTAGGAAATTACCGCGTTCTGCATAGCAAAAACCAGTTGCTGGTGTGTACCGGCATTAATAAAAATGGGGTACCTCAATACAAAGATGAGGCACAACAATACGGGTTAGACTTTTCAGGGTTTAGCACCATGGCTTCTTTCTTTGATTACGATTTGGATGGTGACCTTGACATGTTCTTACTCAATCATTCGGTGCATGAAAATGGAACGTTCAGGCCCCGTAAAGATTTTATAGGCACTTATAATGATTTGTCAGGTGGACGATTGTTCAGGAATGATAAAGGCCACTTTGTTGATGTAACCCGAACCGCAGGCATTAACAGTTCGGCAATTAATTATGGGTTAGGGATTGTAGTGTCTGATATCAATCTCGATGGCTATCCTGATGTATACATCGGCAACGATTTTCATGAGAACGACTACCTGTACATCAATCAAAAAGATGGAACATTTAAAGAGGAATTAAATGAGCATGTGATGCATACCAGCCAGTTTTCGATGGGTGTGGATGCAGCCGATATTAACAACGATGCATATCCCGACATTATTTCGGTGGACATGTTGCCCGATGATCCGTATGTTTTAAAACGTTCGTTGGGCGAGGATGAATACGATGTGTTTAACCGTAAAATTGCTTATGGGTACAATTACCAATACACCCGCAACAACCTGCAGTTTAACCGGGGTAATGGTATGTTTAGCGAAGTTGGTTTGTATTGTGGAGTAGCAGCAACCGATTGGTCGTGGGCACCACTTTGGGTTGATTTTGATAATGATGGTTTAAAAGATCTTTTTATTTCAAACGGCATACCCAAGCGAATGAACGATATTGATTACATCAATTTTATATCGGATAACGAGATACAACAAAAGATACTCGACAACAAGATTGATGAAACTGATAAAGCTTTAATTGACAAGTTCCCTCAAATTAAACTTCCTAATAAATTTTATAAAAATACCGGACAGTTAATGTTTCATGACCTCGCAAGCCAGGTAGGAAACGATAAATCCACCTACTCTAATGGGGCGGTATACGCCGACTTTGACAACGATGGTGACCTTGACATAGTAGTAAATAACATTGATGAGCCAGCCTTGCTCTATCGCAATAATGCTATCAATGCAAAGCAGCCATCCAACTACCTTGACCTTACTTTACATGGTAGTAGTCAAAACAAAAATGCCATTGGTTCCAAGGTGGTGGTGTTTGCAAAAAATGGCACAAGGCTCTATGACAAAACACCTGTTCATGGCTTTCAATCAAGCATGGAAATACCCGTGCACATTGGCCTTGATAAGGCAGTGATCGATTCTATAGTTGTCATCTGGCCAGACAATTCTTACCAAAAAATTCAAAGCAGCTCTACTCATAAACTGGAGCTTACATACCAGCCTGGCCTGGGCAAGTTTGATTATTCAACATTAGTAAAAAGAGATGCAAATGCGCCGGTAATAAATGATATTACCAGTGATGTAAAACTTAAATACCTGCACAAGGAAAATTCTTTTTCGGAGTTTAACCGGGAGCCTTTGCTGCCGCATTTGTTGTCGACTGAATCTCCGGCGCTGGCCATTGCAGATGTAAATCATGATGGACTGGAAGATGTATTTTTTGGTTCGGCCCGTAATGCAAAGAGTGCTTTACTCTTGCAAACCTCCAACGGAAAGTTTATTAAGACTGCCACACCGGCATTGGATGCTGACAGCAACTATGAAGATGTAGATGCTTGTTGGGCAGATGTAAACAATGATGGTAATACCGACCTGGTTGTTGCCAGTGGGGGCAACGAATATTTTGGACAGGAAGAATACCTGTTACCTCGTGTTTATTTAAACAATGGCAATGGTGCATTGGTAAAGAAGATGGATGCCTTTAGCAACTTGTTTCTTACTGCTTCAACGGTTACACCGGTTGACTTTAATAAGGATGGTTTTATGGACCTGTTTATTGGCGCCCGTACCATGCCATGGGATTACGGTAAAATACCCACCTCATATTTGTTGCAAAACGACCATACAGGCAAGTTTATAAATGTTACTGATAAGCTTGCTCCGGAATTAGCACAAGCAGGTTTTATAACTCAATCCAGTTGGGTTGACTTAGATAAGGATGGCGATATGGATTTGTTACTTGCGTTGGAGTGGGGCCCAATGACCGCTTTCATAAATAACAAAGGCAGTTTTACTAAAAAGACTTTGAGTGATAAAAGCGGCTGGTGGAATTTTGTGTTACCAATGGACGTAGATAACGATGGAGATGTGGACCTTGTGGCGGGTAATTTGGGTTTGAACAGCCGTCTTAAAGCAAGCAATGAAGAGCCGGTACGGATGTACTACAACGACTTTGACGACAATGGAAAGAATGAACAGGTACTTACCTATTATGTAAAAGGCAAAGAATTGCCCTTTGCAAACAAGGCTGAATTGGAGAAGCAAATACCTCCGTTGAAAAAGCGTTTTCTCTATGCAAAAAACCTGGCTGAAGCGTCGCTGGAAACTATATTGACAAAAGAGAAACTATCTTCCTCCACCATTTTTACAGCCAACTATTTTTCGAATGCGGTTTTTATAAATGATGGTAAAATGAATTTCACTTCTATTGCCCTGCCATTTGATGCACAGTTTACCAGCTTTCGCGACGCTGTTGCTGTAAATGCAAATGGAGATGCTTTACCAGACCTGTTATTAGTAGGCAATTATTATGATAACAACATTGAAATGGGTAGGTACGACGCTGATTTTGGAACGCTGCTCATTAACAAAGGCAAGGGACAGTTTGTTAGTCAGCAGGTTAATGGTTTAATGTTGAAAGGTCAGCAGCGCCACATAAAGAAGATACTCATTAGCGGAAAAGAAGCCTTTATACTTGCTCAAAATAACGATAGCGCAAGGGTTATTCAATTTGCCCGGCCAGCAGCTAAATGATCATTTGACAGTTATACCATTGCTTTTCTAAATTACTCGCTTTCTGTCTCAATCAGATAACTTACATTAACATAGTGCAATTACTTTAATAGACCTTTTAGAAATGTAACAAATCATAACTTGACACATTTAATGGACTTTACACACTTTCGAAAATTTATCGTTACAAAGCTTTAATTAGTATTTTGCCAATTCTTAAAATGGGAACTGAAGTAGATATAAATAATAACATCATTACTTGGGCAATTGCTCGGGCAGGCTATGGTTTAAAGGAATTTTTAGCTAAAGTTCCTATAGTGCATAAATGGATTGAAGGTGAAAAAAAACCTACAGTAAAACAGTTAGAAAAATTTTCTAAGAAGGTGCATTTGCCCTATGGCTATCTTTTTCTTCCTGAACCACCACAAGAGAAATTGCCAATACCTTTTTTCAGAACTAATAGCTCTGAAACTTCCCATGTCAGCGTAAATATTTATGACACCATTTTGTTAATGCAGCAAAGACAGGATTGGTTGAATGATTACCTAAAAGAAAGTGAGTTCCATCCATTGACTTTCGTAGGGAGTTTTAAAAATAGTCAAAATGTTTCTGCAATAGTTAATAACATCAGACAGACACTTGGATTAGGTGAAGATTGGGCAAGCACCTTTGACACTTGGAAGGATGCCTTAGATATTCTTACTCATAAAATCGAGAATACCGGTATTATAATGGTGTTTAATGGTATTGTAGAGAACAATACAAGTCGACCTATTAAAGTAGAAGAGTGCAGAGGCTTTGTATTAGTTGACGAAATGGCTCCTTTCATGTTCATCAATAATGCTGATGGAAAAGCAGCTCAAATGTTCACAATTGTTCATGAATTAGCACACATTTGGACAGGACATAGTGCAGGCTTTGATTTTAGAAAACTACAACCAGCCAATCACCCGATAGAATTGCTTTGTGATAAAGTTGCCGCTGAATTCCTAGTCCCAGAAAATTCTTTTAATAATGCCTGGAAAAAAAACCCTAGTATAAAATACGCTGCTAGGTATTTTAAAGTAAGTGAGATAGTCATTGCAAGAAGGGCTTTAGATACTGGAAAGATTACTAGAAAGCAATTTTTTGATTTTTATGAGGAGTATTCTAATCGGGAAGTAGCTAAAAAGGAAACTCAAAGTTCTGGAGGGGATTTCTATGCGACAACAAGAAAACGTTTAAGTATGACCTTTGCTGCCCATGTAAATAGTGCTGTAAAATCTGGTAAACTTTTATACCGAGACGCTTATAAACTTACTAGTCTGAATGGTGACACTTTTCAAACTTTCTTCACCAAACACTTTTAATTTATATGAGTGTTTATGTAGTAGACAGCAATTTCTTTATTCAGGCTCACAGATTGAATTACCCTTTAGATGTTGCTTCCAGCTTTTGGAACAAAGTAAAACAACTTGCAAACGATGGAAAAATAATCAGTATAGATAAAGTGAAACAGGAAATATATCAAAATGAAGATGCTTTAAAACAATGGTGCATATCAAACTTACCTTTAAATTTCTTTAAAGACACGGCTCCGGTT
>JANPPB010000788.1:0-1617 GCA_031428295.1 Segetibacter sp.
CCAACTGAAAAAATAAAGCCAAATGATTAAAAACCTCTTCTTCTTTTTACTGATTGCAAATTATTGCACGGCGCAAACTTTACCTGCCCGGTGGGATGAATTGGTAGCTTCTGACTGGAGCAAAGCGCTTCAACAATCGGACAGTACCTGTATTTTGCCAATAGGCATTTTAGAAAAACACGGACCACATGCCCCCATTGGCTCCGATCTTATTCATGTAAGAGAATGGGCAGCCCGTGCTACCAAAAAAGAATATGCGGTTGTATTCCCTGATTATTTTTACGGTCAGATAAATGAAGCCCGTCATCAACCCGGAACCTTCTCTTTACCACCAACGGTAGTGTGGGATTTATTGGACGCTACCTGCACCGAAATTGCCCGCAATGGATTTAAAAAGATAGTGATCATTAATGGGCATGGCGGCAACCCAAACCTGTTGCAATATTTTGTACAAACACAACTGGATAAAAAAAGAGATTATGCCGTGTATTTCTTTACCCCGGGCAGAGATTCTGCTTACAATGCAAAAGTGAAAAATATTCGGAAGTCAGACCCTGCCGGCGACTCTCATGCCGGCGAAAATGAAACGTCAACTTTATTATACCTAAGGCCGGAACTTGTAAAAATGGATAGTGCTAAAATAGAGTCTGGTGAAAACCTGAAGCGCCTGACCATACCCAATGTATATACTGCAATCTGGTGGTACTCCAGCTATCCAAATCATTATGCCGGCGAGGGCAATGTTGCCACCGCCAATCTTGGAAAAGTGATAACTGACAACACAGTTGCGTCGCTTGCACAAGCTTTAAAAGCGATTAAGGCTGACAATAAAACCCTTCGGTTACAAAACGAATTTTTCGACCGTGTAGTGGGTGACGAAAGCCATCAGAAAAATTCTATTGCCGATAACCTGGCCCGGTTGAAGGCCATGCTCGACGCAGGCGAATTGTCAAAAGAAGAATACAATGCGGCCAAACGTAAAGCTTTAAAAGAATAGCCAGCAGCCAGTCTGCTGCAGCCTCAATGTATGCTCAGCTAAAGATGATCATACTCACAAACTTTATGATCTTGCCATCATCAATTATCTATAATATTCCCTTTAGATTTATCTCAATTATTTAGATCACTTTTTAACAACCAACTTCATCTAATGAAACGCTACCATTTGTTAAGTGCATTCATCCTTACTGCAGCCATTAATGGCTACAGCCAAACTACAGCCAAGCATGAGGACACTGAATTTTACACCCCTGTACCTGAAGTGGTCACCCCTGGTAAACCTATTTTTAGTGAGCCCCCGGCGGATGCCATTGTGTTATTCAATGGTAAAAATTTAGATAAATGGGTATCATCAAAAGACCCCTCAAAGCCTGCAGGCTGGACGGTAAAAGGCAATGCTTTTACCGTAAAGAAAGGAACCGGTAATATTCAAACAAAAGATGCCTTTACTGATTACCAATTACACCTTGAATTTAAAATTCCAAAGGAGATAACAGGCAAGGGCCAGGCCCGTGGAAACAGTGGATTATTTTTAGCAGGTTATGGACCCGGCGACGGAGGCTACGAATTACAGATTATGGATTCGTATAACAACCCAACTTATACAAATGGCCAGGC
>JANPPB010000789.1:0-1711 GCA_031428295.1 Segetibacter sp.
GGGCTGACCAAATTTTGCATTGTCAGAGGCTATTCTAAAATGACAAGCCATTGCCAGTTCGCAACCGCCGCCGAGGGCAAAACCGTTAACGGCGGCTATAATAGGTTTGGGGCTGTTTTCAATTTTAAAGAAGGTGTCGATGCCTTTTTGTGCAACGGCCTTTCCCTCTTCAACCGAGAGGCCACTGAACTCGCTGATGTCAGCACCGGCAACAAATGCTTTAGGCCCGGCGCCGGTAATGATGGCAGAACGGATAGCATCGTTGTCATACACTTCCTGCACGGCGTTGTTGATTTCTGTCATTACCTGGTTGTTGATAGCATTCAACTTATCGGGGCGGTTAATGGTTATAATGAAGATGCCATTTTCGAGGGAGGTAAGCAATGTTTGGTAGGTCATATTATTTTTTGAGGTTGCGTAATTCTTCCAGCCGGGCTATGTCCCACAGATCTTTTTCCCTGCGGGAAAGTAATTTCATCTCTTTGAGGTAATCGTAAGGAACAATATTTAAAAAAATCCCTTCGGCTATTTCAAAAACTGATTTGTGTAATTCAGCCTCATCAAAAGAAAGGTTTTTATGAATGATGGTAATGATGTCCATCTTATCTGTATCGGAACCGATGGTACTCATAAAATACCCTGTAAAATCTTCGTGTTGTAATGGTTGAACTTCCTCCGGGGAATAATTCATGCAGCGTAAGGTGTTAATGAAAGCCAATTTGTTTTCGTTAGTGGGAGCTATCCAAATATCCATGTCGTTGGTATTTCGGGAATAACCATAAAAGTTTACGGCATAACCTCCAATAAGCAGGTATCGTAACCCTGACTGTTGTGCACAAGTAAGAAACAATAAGAACTCCTTATTTAGGATGTCCATTTTTGTGTATGATTATTTTACGTTGGGGATTTTTGGAAGGCCGAAAGGTTTTGGTCCATTGCTGCATTTTATACAGGTCAATAAAACGGGATGTAGCAGTGGAGTCAATCATTAGCTGCCTGTGATACAGCTCCTGCTCTTCGAACGATTTAAATATTTTGATTGAACGTTCCATCTTTTAAAATTAGAAATTTCTATGTTCCTGAACCCAGCCACGAATGTAACCTGCTATTTCGGCTGTTGGGGTGCCGGGGGCAAACAGTTTACCTACACCCATTTCGTTTAAAGCCTGCATATCATCCCCGGGTATAATTCCTCCTCCTGTAAGCAATACATCGTTCATTTCTTTCTCCTTCATCAGGTTGATGATTTTTGGAAAAACGGTCATGTGGGCACCGCTTAAAATGCTAACACCTATGGCATCCACATCTTCCTGTAGGGCGGCATTTACTACCATCTCGGGTGTTTGACGAAGGCCCGTATAAATTACTTCCATACCGGCATCACGCAAGGCGGTGGCAATAACTTTGGCACCACGATCGTGTCCGTCCAAACCAACTTTTGCTACCAGTACTCTTTAAGGTCTTTTGTTTGCCACTTGATTGTTTGCAAATGTTTAGGTGGTAAATGTAATAAATGATTGTTCAATGCAGGAGGTAAGGTATCGTAATTCACCAACCAGATGATGTTATGAAAGGCTTCCATGGACCGGTACCGTACAAGAGAGTGACCCCGCATGTCTGAGGGGGCAAGCAGCAAGAGAAGCTACGGATGGTTACGATTGCTTGTTACCAAAAAACCTTACAAAATACTACCACTACGCATACCTTTTTT
>JANPPB010000790.1:0-4152 GCA_031428295.1 Segetibacter sp.
CTTGGTATGGAAGCATGCGTCATGGTTGCCGGATGATTGATCAGTGATTCTATTCCGCCGAGACTTTCTGCCAAAGCAAAAACTTTAGTTGACGACAATACCCTTATTGCATTTTCCATGCTGTCATCTTTTAAAGTAAAACTCATCATACCACCAAAATCACGCATTTGCTTTTTAGCTATGTCATAATTAGGATGGTCTTCAAAACCACACCAATACACCCTTTCAACTTTAGGATGATTGCGTAAAAAGTGCGCCACTTTAGCACCGTTCTCGCAATGCCTTTGCATGCGTACATGCAAGGTTTTAATTCCCCTCAGCACCAAAAAACAATCCTGC
Source organism: Segetibacter sp. (assembly GCA_031428295.1). Taxonomy (GTDB): domain Bacteria; phylum Bacteroidota; class Bacteroidia; order Chitinophagales; family Chitinophagaceae; genus Segetibacter. The sequence goes on from JANPPB010000790.1 coordinate 340, forward strand.
GGACCAGGCACTGCACCACAACTTTTTTGAATAAAATATAACTGGTCACGCAGAGCAGTATCGTTTAACATCAGGCAGCCATGGATAACATCACTGTGTCCACCCAGGTATTTAGTAGCAGAATGCATTACAATGTCGGCGCCTAAATCAAGTGGGTTTTGCAGGTAGGGCGAAGCAAAAGTATTATCAACACAAAGCAAAATATTGGTCTCTTTTGCTATGGATGCTATCGCAGCTATATCGGTAATATTCATCAACGGATTGGTAGGGGTTTCAATCCAAATAAGCTTTGTATTTGCATTAATATAGTTGCGGGTATTTTCGGCATCCTGCATGTTTACGTAATGAAACTTGATGCCGAATTTTTCAAAGATTTTGGAGAACAGCCGGTACGTTCCACCATACATATCGTTCGAAGCAATCACTTCATCGCCGGGGCTCAATAATTTAATAACCGCATCGGTAGCTGCTACACCGCTGCTAAAACTCAATCCATACTTTGCATTTTCAATGGTTGCCAAAGCAGCCTCTAAAGCAAAGCGTGTTGGGTTTTGCGAACGGGCATACTCATACCCCTTATTCTTTCCCGGAGCTTCCTGTACATAGGTAGAAGTTTGGTAAATAGGTGTCATGATGGCTCCTGTTGACGGGTCTGGTTCTGCACCGGCATGAATTATTTTGGTAGCTAATTTCATAATAAATATTGCTTCGTTTTTTTTATAATAGTGTGCAAAGATGAGGGATTTAATCCTCCTATGGCTTCATGCACAGATCGGCGCAAAGATTTCGCCAATCAAAATTTCCGGCTGCATGTGCATGCATAGGTTTTAAAGGTTTATTAAGCACCGATGGCTTCAGAATGCCACTTTTAACGAGGTTACGGCGGCTCTCCTGCTGAAAATCGATCAGTTGTTTTTGTTGCAACCATTGTAGTTGGGGAGGCTCAAATCCTATTTTATCAGTGCGCCAGGTAATGGTTTCGGGCAATAAATCACCTACGGCTTTTCTCAAAATCCATTTGGTAAATCCATCTCTTATTTTAAAATGAGAAGGCAGCGAAAAAATGTATTCCACCAGTTCATGGCTTAAAAAGGGCAGGCGCACTTCGCAGGAATGCGCCATGCTGTTGCGGTCGGCATATCGCAACAATTCGCCCAAACCAACCTGCCTCGTATTAAAATATAAAATTTCATTCAGGTGTGATACGGGAGGTTTTGGAATAGTTGCATTTTGGGTTGAAGCAAAATATTCGTAGTTGATATCATCATGATTTTGCTGCCGGTTTTTTGCCTGCACTTCCAAAATGTTCGAGGTAATTGAAGGCATAAAAGCTGCCATGTAATTTCGATAATCCCAGGGATCGTTTACATCATTCTTCCTGGCATCTGCCCGTTCTTTCCTGAATGTTTTAAAATCGCCGCAGGCCAATAACTCCTGCCAGTACCAGTGATAATATTTATGATAGCCCGCCATTGTTTCATCAGCCCCTTGCCCATCTAATAAAACCGTTACATTATGTTGTTTGGCTAATTCAAACACCTTGTATTGAGCATATATGCTTAACGACTGAAAGGGTTCTTCCTGGTGGTATACCATCTTTTGCATATCAGCTATCAAGCCATCAGCATTGGGCGAAACGGAAACACTCTCCAGATTAAATTGATTTGCCACTTGTTGAATGTAACGGCTCTCATCGTTTTTAAAACCTGGAAATATGGCCGAGAATGAAACATGTTTATATTGACCCAAGGCTTTTACATTTTGATGTATGAGGGCAACGATAGCCGAGCTGTCAAGGCCACCACTCAAACTGGTACCAATGGAAACATCGCTACGCAACCGTCGGTTAACGGAGGTTTGCAACAGTTGTAAAAAATGTTCTATTGCTGTGTGATCGTCGGGGGCCAGCATGGTTTCCGTGTCTATATCCCAATATGGTTTTACCTCCGCTTTATATGCATGAACAGCATTACCAGGGTTGTAATGCAACAGTAAATAATGACCGGCAGGTAGGGTTGCTACCTGTTCGTAAAACGTTTCATGCTGGTCATTGGCATTAGAAATAATACCAAGCGTAAGATATGTTAGCAGTCTGCCGGGCTTAATTCGTTTTTGTATACCTGCAGTCCAAAGCGCCTTCATTTCGCTGGCAAAAATAAACTGGTGACTGTCGTTTACATAGTAAAAAGGCTTTTCACCAAAACGGTCTCTTGCACAGAACAATGTTTGATTGCTCTCGTCCCAAATTGCAAAGGCAAACATGCCATCAAAATGTTGCAAACACTCCTTACCATAGCAGGCGTATGCAGCAAGTATTACTTCCGTATCGCTGGTGCTGTTAAAGGTGTATCCCTTTTTTAAAAGTGTTTCCTTTAGCTCTATGTAATTGTAAATTTCCCCATTGTAGGTAATGGTATAGCGACCTGCGTAATGCATGGGTTGCGCCGCTGCTGTTGAAAGGTCAATGATGGCTAATCGCCTGTGGCCAAGTCCTGCACATATTTCATTGTTGATCCAATATCCTTCTCCATCAGGTCCCCGGTGTTGTAACGAATCTGTCATCAACTGTAAACGTTCTTTTGTTACAGTGTTTGGGTTTGAAGATATAATACCGGCTATGCCACACATACTTTGCTAAAGATATTGTTTAGCGCAAAATGGCTATTAACTTTTCGATGCTCCCTATTAAATCATTGGAAAAGAAATTTCTTTCTTGTCATTGCTTTAAATAAAAATGCCCGGCTACTTTGCAACCGGGCATCTTTGAAAACTATTTATTATTGAAAAGAGATTGGCAAGGTTGCCATAGCAGAATCCCACATAACTACTAATCTATTGCTGCCATTGTTTTCGAAATACATTGTAAGCGCTTCAACTTCCTCACTAGTTTTTTGCACCGGTGCATCTATACGTACCACATCATACTCGGTGCGGTAATTAAAGCTACCCCAGGTAAACAAATCCTTATTTAAAATAAACGTCCATTTGTCCTCGTTGGGAATGCAGTAAAGCGTATATCGACCCTTTAAAACCTTTTTGTTACCAAGTGTAACATTTCTGAAGAATTCAATTTCAGTACTTTCATTGGCACCTATGCGCCATACCTCGTTGTACTTAACCTCGACACCAAAAATAGTACGACCCTTTTTTTGAGGTCTGCTATATAAGACACGGGCAATGGGTTGAGCGGTTGTTTTACCACTCAATTTTAAGATGGGATAGTTGGGCGGATAATAACAAACATCCAAAGGACTCTTATCTATTTCAGTTGGCTTCTGCTGGGCCATGGCACCGGTTACCACCAACAGGCAAAGTATACAGGCAAGGTGTTTCATAGATTTTTCTTCGTTTATCGCAAATATAATACCCTAAGGGTTTTGAAGCGTTTGCAGGTAGGTGGATGCGTATGCTTTAACATCGGGAAAAAAGTCATTATAACAGTTTTGTAACGCCGTATAATTTTGTTGAAATAAATGAAACACTTCGCTACTGCTTTGCAGGTATGCTGCCCTGCGCACCACTCCTCCAAAACTCTTTTCAATACCACCCAAAGTACGGTAGTTATATAACCAGTTTTGCGAAGTCATGTATGGTAACATTTGACCAAAAACCACTGGAAGCTGCTCGTTAAACGCATACAGAATAGCATACGTTTCTGTAACGGTTTGTTGCAATCCTCCCTCTTTAAACTCATTAATATCATTGGCCAAAAAATGATCGTACACCACATCAACAAAGGCTCCTGCATAGGCGCCAACAGCAGGCTTTAAATAAATAGCTGCTGCCTTTGTTGCTGGGTGGGCATCGGTAAAT
>JANPPB010000791.1:0-2974 GCA_031428295.1 Segetibacter sp.
GACTTGAAAAGTGGATGACCAAAGTGATGGTAGAGAAAAATAAGAAAATAAGATTAGCAGCAGCAAGGAAGACTATTGAGCAATTAGAAGGGAAAAGCGATATATAGACTACTCAAAGCACGAACGCACAATCGAGTAGACGGCCTCACCGCTTGTAAGCGATGAGGTGCGCCTCTTACACCACTGAACCCCGAAACTAGTCCGGGGCAGGCAGTACTGGTCGCGTATACCGCGGTTCATTAAGTTGTGGAGATACTTTTAAGTAATAATCGAGCATCGCTTCATACCTTCGCTGGTGTAGTTTTTCCAGTGTAACAGTTGTTATCATTATCGGGCTTTGTGCCCTTTTGGGGTCTCCTTGCTTAGCCAAGAGCGTCGGGCAAGGAACCCCGGCATTACAGGACTGCCATTATATGAACTCTTTGTTTTTCATAGCGCTATCCCTTCCTCCTGAATACTATCGTAAATATTGGTTACAGCGTAGTCCTCTTCCCAAACCATTTTATTTTTCACCAGCAGGGAAACTGCAATATCATGTACCATTTCAACCTTTATTCTTATTGCTCTTCTCATAACGGAAGCCAGTGTTTCTACATCATCAGTATTACTTAACACCAAAAAATCCCAATCACTTTCTTCCGAGGCATCTCCCCTTGCCCTGCTTCCAAATAGTATGGTTATGGCCAATGGGTCAACAGACTTCACAACTGCCTTGACTTTTTGGGCAATCATTTTATGCTCTGCCGGAATTAGATTTATTGATGATAGTTGCATACTATTTTATCCAACTTCAAAACTATATGTTTTTTGCTTTTAAAGGGCTCTCGCAATTTGTAGTTGAAAAATACATGAAAAGACGGAAGGCGGGAATTGGGTCATTGATTTTTTGAAAGCCATGAGGTCGGAGAGCTCTATTTATCAGACGTTCAAGGTCTCGATGTGATAAGACTTTGATCAACCTACAACCTGGGAGAAAAACTTTGCGAGAACTGCCCCCTATATGACCTGGTAAAGGGCGAAAGCATAGAATGGTAAAAACGGATTGTACTAACAACAATACAGAATGTATAATGCTCACTTGTTCAAATTGAGTCGCAATATTTCTTTTGGTATAGCCCCGAATAACATAAATCTTTGTGTTAGTGGCAATTATTCAGCAGCATTCATTTTCAAATAAATTATGACATCGAAATTTCATAAAATTTTCCTCTGCGTTTTATTGACAATTTCCTTTTGTGAAATAACAATAGCCCAATCCAACATTCAATATGACATTGTATTAGTTGGAGGTCGGGTCATTGACCCCGAAACAAAATTAGATGCCATTAAAAATGTGGGCATCCTCAACAACCGCATTGCACAAATTAGTTCCGAACCATTGCAGGGGAAAGAAATCATCAATGTAAGTGGATTGGTAGTAGCTCCTGGCTTTATTGATTTACATGTACACGGTCGTAGCAATGTGGAGCAGGAATACCAATTACATGATGGCGTAACAACAGCCTTAGAATTGGAATGGGGCATTGAACATCTTGGCCAATGGTACGAGACTAGAAAATCAAAGGCATTGATTAATTATGGTGCTAGTGTTTGCTGGCCTTATGAGCGGTTTAAAGCCATGGGCAAATATAAACAAGGCGTTGACGAATTGCTCAATACAGTCAAGAGCGGTCAATCAACTATCACAAATCTTGCTAAAACAATCTCTCCGTCTTATACAGAAAATCCTACACAGGAAGAAACAGATAGAACAATGGCTAATATTAAAACTGCTTTGTCGGAAGGTGGCATTGGCATAGGTGTGCCTATTGGATATCTTCCTAAAACAAAGCCGTATGAAATGTTTCGAGTGTTTCAATTGGCAGGTGAGATGAATACGTTGGTTTTTACGCACACACGTGAACCCAACATTATCGCCATTCAGGAAGTGATAGCCGATGCTATGCTGACTGGCACACCATTGCACATTGTTCATATTAACAGTATGGCATTGGGGCAAATTGATTTTGCATTAGAAATGGTTCGATCTGCAAGCAAAAAGGGATTTGACATCAGCACAGAATTGTATTCCTATACAGCTGCATCTACCGCTTTAGAAAGTGCCATGTTTAATGAAGGATGGCAGGAAAAAATGAATATTTCGTATGGCAATTTGCAGTGGGTAGCCACAGGCGAACGCCTGACGAAAGAAACTTTTGAAACCTACCGCAAAACGGGTGGTACCGTAATCATACACATGATGAAACCCGAATGGATTAAAAACGGCATTGCAGCACCGGGCGTTATGATTGCTTCGGATGGTATGCCCTACGCTAAACTTGCTCATCCACGTACTGCAGGAACTTTTTCGAGAGTGCTGGGCAAATACGTAAGAGAGGATAAAGCAATTGACTTGAACACCGCCATTGAAAAAATGACACTGCTTCCTGCAAAACGCTTGGAAAACATTGCTCCCATGATGCGTTTCAAAGGAAGAATACAAGTTGGTGCTGATGCAGATATCACAATCTTTAATCCCGATACAGTTATTGATAAGGCAACTTTTGAGAAAGGTTTAGAGTTATCAGCAGGTATTGAATATGTAATAGTGAATGGAAGCTTTATTTTGAAAAATGGTAAAACTGTAAACAATGTTTTTCCGGGACAACCTGTTTATGGTAAATATAAAAAGTAGTGTTTAAAATACGGGGACAATTTACCAATAGCAATATAACTGCCACTAACAGCGAGGTTTTGCGTCATGCCACGAGAGTTATACATACGGATGACACTTGATATTAGTACAGTTAAAAAAATAGAGCAATTGGAACGATAACAACCTAATTAACTGCTTATGAAAAAAATATTTTTTCTGACCATACTTGTGCTTGTTTCAAATAGCTGTTTTGCCCAAACAAAACAGGAAACAGACAGTTTGCATAAAGTGCTTACTTCCGGGCAGGATAGTGCCAAAGTGCTGGCGCTTGCCCTGCTT
>JANPPB010000792.1:0-3947 GCA_031428295.1 Segetibacter sp.
GGTTTGGGTATTTTTTTGTATTTCTTTTGCCATAAGACTCTCTTTTTTAATATGCCGTAACAAAGTTGAATAATGATCTAACCGTACAAGAGTGCGACGCAACGATGTATAATAGCAGCACTGCAGCCGGGTACATTAAAATCCTAATTCTTTTAAGTACTCTTCCATTTTTGTTTCCACAGATGCCAGTTCTGTTTTTAACCTGCTAATCTCTGCTTGTGAAGTGGCAATGTCTACCGGCGCTTCTTCTTCAAATGTGTCAACATAACGGGGGATATTTAGATTATAATCGTTTTCTTCAACCTCTTTCAGTGTTGCCCGGTAAGCATATTTTTCTTCTACTACCGCCCCCTCCAAACCTACCCCAATAGGGGAGGCTTTTTTAAAAGCCTGGTAGGTATCAACGATGTGTTTAATGTCTGTATCCTCCCTCAACCGATTTTGGTTTTTCCCTTCCTGGTACTCCCTGCTGGCATCTATAAATAAAACATCTTTGTTATCTCCCTTGCCCCTATTAAAAATGAGAATAGCCGCAGGAATTCCGGTACCAAAGAATAAGTTGGATGGTAAACCAATAACAGCTTCAAGCAAATTCTCTTTAATTAACTGCTCTCTTATTTTGCCTTCGCTGCTGCCTCTAAACAATACACCATGTGGTACAATTACACCTACTTTTCCTACATCCTGATACGTGGTTTCGATCATGTGTGTAATGAATGCATAGTCACCCTTACTTTTTGGTGGTACCCCACGATGAAAGCGGGAGTACTGATCTGCAAGGGCATCCTCCGCACCCCATTTATCTAATGAGAAAGGCGGATTTGCAACTACTATATGGAACTTCATTAATTGATCGCCTTCCAATAAGCGTGGATTGTTTAAGGTATCACCCCACTCTATGGTAGCGTTATCCATTTCGTGCAGAAACATATTCATACGAGCCAACGCCCAGGTACTGCCGTTGTTTTCCTGACCGTATAAGGAGAAATTATTACTACCCACCTCACGGGCAACTTTAACGAGTAAAGAAGCAGAGCCACAAGCTGGATCACAGATGCGATTGCCAGGCTGCGGATCAACCAACTTTGCTAACAGGGTTGAAACTTCGCCTGGTGTATAAAACTCTCCAGCCCTTTTTCCGGCATCACTGGCAAACTGTGCTATCAGGAACTCGTAAGCATCACCTATAATATCGTTGCCTTCAAGATGTGATGGTTGCAGGTCCAAAGCAGAAAAATCAACCAACAGGTTTTTTAAGCGACGGTTGCGATCCTTTGTTTGTCCAAGGTTTGCTTCACTATTAAAGTCAATATTGCGAAACACCCTTTCCAGCTTGCTGCGGTTTGCATCTTCCAATTTTTCCAATGCTATATTTATTAGTTCACCAAGGTTGGTTTCATTACGTTGCTCGAACAGGGTATCAAATGAGCTTTCTGCAGGTACCTGAAATCGTTCATTTCGCAGTGCTCTTTCAATTCGTACTGCATCATTATTATATTTTTCAGCATACACAGCTTTTTTATCTTTCCATACATCCGTTACATATTTTACAAAGAGCATGGTTAAAACATAGTCCTTGTATTGAGTAGCATCTATGGTACCCCGAAATGTGTCACAGGCTTTCCATACGATACCATTGATTTCTTTCTGTGTGTGCTTTTTTTCCATAATAATTATTTTATCAGTTGTGAGATGATCGCTGTATATAAATTTTGTTTTTTCAGCATTAACTGTTGCGCCAGGTCAATCTGCTGCTGGTGCAGTTCTGCCAATGCCGCTATTCTTTTTTGTTGTTGCATTGGTAGAATGGGTAGTTGAAATGCCCCTAATTCAGATTTGCGAATTGAAAAGATGTTGGTGCCGCTACCCAGTTGTTGAAAAGCAGCTTTAGCTTGTGGAGCATTTAAAAAAGCGGCTAAATATTCCGGATAGATAACCTTAGGGTCTGGACGAAGCACAAAAAAGATTGAAGAAGCAATGGCCGGTCCTTCAATATCTCGATAACACCAGGAGAACAGGCGATTACCCTTACCAACAAATAATACGTCTCCGTCCGTTAACAAGTGTGCCTCAGTCTTATTAGTTATATTTATGAAGTCGTTTGCTTTGGACAGTAATCTGCCTTCATCATTAAACTGGCGAAGCTGCAGATAAGCAACTACCCCTGAACTTTCGGGCTGAGTATATAAGCCAAATCGAATGTCTGCTATATCCTGAATTGCTTTGTTCATTTTTATCTTTGTAGAACGCTTCTGTTTTTCTAAGTTAAGAAAACATCTCTCAATAAAACAAATATTTCTTTGTAGACGCTTTCCGTTTGTAGTGAGATTAGTAACCTTGGTAAGCTAATTTAAACGAAAATGCCTGACTACTAACGAATTAGTAAATCAGGCACCTGTTCAAATTTTTTTTTATTTTAAATTACCTTGCTTACCCAAAGGGCTGCAATTCATCGGTAATAATTTTATATTTCGTTTGAAAGCCCACTATTTCAGCATCTTTCTCTTTTAAAGCATATACATAACGGTCGTGCCGTTTAATACGCTGGAATTTGTTTGCCCGTAATGCTTTGCCCAGCTTTTGCTTGGCTGCATCAGAAACATTCATCTTTACTTTTTCGGTAAACCACGCAATCAGTTCTGTTGTGGTTAGGTACAAATCACCATCTTCAGCAGTGCAGGGTTCAAACCAGGTGAGCAAAAGTTCTTCTTCAACAGACATTGATCGGTATTGCTCGTTGTTTTGATTGATCGCTTCAATTTCAGCCTGGTCAAACCAGTATTTAAACCCATTGTCAAGCAATTGCTTAGCTTGTGCATACACACTATCTAACGGGATCGAGTGCTGATAGCTAATGGCTGTTACTTAAAAACATAAGAAGCGCCTTGAGCCTGTTGTGTTGCTAAGAAACTCTTTGTTGTTAACGGAACCTGCAAAGGTTGCCCTGCGTGGCATGGTCTCAGTGCTGTAGCCATAGGGTCTGCGGATACGGATGCTGGCTTTGTGTTTTATTCAAATATTACAGGTTCAAAATATTCTCTGCCCAATGAGTAAGGGATTAACTCTTTGTGTTGTAATCTTCCAATTATTATAGCCGGATGTGTATTGAATTGATTTGAAAAATTTCTTATGTCCTGTTCAGTAAGTGGAACAGCTTCTAATATTGTTGCTTCCTCCTCGTCTGTCAATGTCCATTTTACTGCAAATTCATCTGCCTGTTTTTCTTTCACTTTGTCTTTATCGGAATACTCTACTTTCTCTAAGAAAATATCCTTTTTGCCATGCAATAAAATATGCCCTGCTTCGTGAAAGAATGTAAACCAAAAACTGTCATTACGTTTGTATCTGCCTGTTAATTGAATGAGTGGCGTATCATTAAGCCAACGTGTACTGCCACATATTGGGGCTTTGGGCAATGATGGCGTATGTACCACTTTTACGCCAGCTTCTAAGCAAATACCTTGTAGTTGGTTATAGAAGTTTGCAGGGTGCTTTGCCATTACTGTTTTTAGTTCGGGCAATGCTTCTTTAAAGTTTTTTTCGGAATAGTCTTTTGACTGTAATTCGGTTGCCTGTAATTCTCCTTTGCGTAACCATGCAGATATTGCATAAGGCTCGTTGGTGTTAGCCAACGAAATACGAAAAGCAACTTTTAGTTGCTGCTTAAAATAATAATCTTCCCATGCTGTATGATTGGAGAAACCAAAAAAGGCAAGCATTGCCATTGTTTTCTCCTGTATGGTTGCCGCTTGTGGCAACCATTCCTTTTTAATCATTTCTGCTAAAGGAAATTTCTTTGCCCATGCTACTGATTGTTCAATTACTGCCTGGCGTTTTTCTCTTGCAATATATTCATCGTAGCCTCTTTGGTGGTTCATCCAAAAGTTTGCAGGTATCTTGGTAACATTTTCAAATTGAACTGCCATATCGGGGGTAATAGAACTATC
>JANPPB010000793.1:0-2836 GCA_031428295.1 Segetibacter sp.
ATCTTTCTGCGCCCCTATTTGTTGCAGGCAAAAGAAGATTAAAATGGTTAGCAAAATCTTTTTCATTGGTTAATCGTTTGCAACTGGCTGCATTACTTTATTAAGTGTTAGCGGTAGCTGAATAAGGTCAAAATCGTTCTCATAAACCAGGTACTTGTTCAGCCATTCCGTAGCATATTTTTCTTTAAAATCGCGAAGGCCGTGGTAGGTTTTAAAACGTTTGATTTTTTCATAGGCAAACTTTACCACCTGTTCGGCTGGATTATCAGGTTGATCGATACCCGACATGGGAACCATGCCCAGGTTTAGGAACTGGTAATCGTTCTTCCGGGCATAATTGATTATTTCAATAATCAGTGCATCCATACATCCGCCTGGTGCATCGGCCGATTTTCGTATCAGGTCGTAGGTACATTCGCCTGTGCGGTAATCAGGAATTATGTTTAAAAAACCCACAATGCGTTGCTCCTGATCAAGCATTATTATAGCAGCATGCTTGCGAATTTCATTCCGGTCAAACATGCCCTGGCTAAAAGTCGCCTCTTCAATTTTAAATGTCTCCAGCCATTCGTCCGAAACCTGTTCCATGCCCTGTAAAATATAGCCGGGTATTGGCGGTTCCAATACCTTTACCTGGTAGCCTTTTTTTTGCAGGCTGTTTAATGCATTTCGCAACGATTTTTTGTCTTTCCCTTCCAGTGTAAAGCCCGACATGTCCATTACTGCCTCCTGGCCTATAATGATCTTCTTCTTATTTAATTGTTCAAAATAATACAAGCTGTCTTCGTCAACGCGGTAATACACGGGTTTTAGTCCCCTGTCGCGGCAATGGTCTTCAAACTCCCTAATCAATACTACCTTGTTTTCTTCGGCACATACCGGCTCCTCCAATACCACCGCAAAGCTTTTAGTTGTGCGGTAACTAACAAACCCTTCATACACTTTAGATGTAAACAGTGATTTGTCTTTGGCAATTTTAAAATGATCCAGGGGGGAGTCGCCATACTGTTTTAGCATGAACTGTACTTGTTCAATATTGTCATTCTTTTCCTGCTTTTTATATATGGCGGGCCTAATGAGGCAGTACAACAAAAACATCCACGAACCTATGCCCAAAGCTTTTATAAAATACAGGAACTCGGCGCCAAAATGGGTATAAGCCTGCAGGTTGGCATCGTTAATTAAAAAGAAAGTGTAAAACGCATATGTAATGGATTGCTTCCACTCAAAGTCGGTATGAAAATGTATTTTATCAAGAAAGTAAAAGGCAAAAGTGCCAAAAATGAGTACGGCGGCAAAAGTTGACACACCCGTTACCAAACCTATATTCATTAATTTATGATTGCTTTTAAGGCGGTATTCTTTAGCTGTTAATATTAAAACGATCATTACAATAAACGAAAGCGTAGCCTCCTCGTAGTCAAGTGCTTTTACCAGATTAGCAATGCACGACAAAAGCGATAAACCTAATGCCAGCACCCAGGCACTGCGTAAACCCCTTAAAAGGTATGCCGCGGTTACAATCAGGGTAAGGCCAATTAGTATTACAAAAAGGTTTGAAGCGTGAATAGATGCTGTAGTAAAATAGGTGCGCACTGTTATTAACCTGGAGGTAATTGGAGGGGTTAACACCGAAAAGATATTTACCATGCCCAGGATGAATATTAAAACGGGAGGCAGTAACCGAAAAAATAGCTGCCTGCCTTTTGCAGCAAATGAAAACAGGCCGCTTAGCAAAGGCAGCCAGAATTCAAACAACCTGAACAGCAACATAATCTCCAATGCCTGCAGGGTTGTATAACCGTATTTTTGAAGTATAAGTGTAAGCGATACTTCAACGGCGCCAAGACCCCGCATAAAGGGAGAAATAATTAGGAAGGTGGTGGCAACTATATAACCTACAATTGCGGCTGTAAGCGATGCGTGAACACCTATGGCCAACATGCCCACATACAAATGGATGATGCCGGTAACTTCTATAAAAACAGAAGCAAGGGTGGCCTTCCAAAACTCCATCATATTCAGGTCAAACGAAAACACCTCGTTAATAAAACTTTCGGCCTTGGGACTGGTCTTGATAATCCATTGGTAAACCCGTCCTTTACTGCGTATGGCATTTACCAGCATTACCGCAATTGCCATTACAATAATCATGGTAACCAGAACCACTGTTATGCCGGGCACAGCAGAATTGTGCAATGCCATGTATAAAATAACCGGGATGGCTACAATGAAAACAGAGAAGATGCCAATAAATCCATAAATAGCCGATGCCTGGTGTACCTGGTGTTTATGTACCTGGTCGCGTTTAATATTTTTAGGAAGATAGGCCAGCGAACTTATTCCGCCGGCAGGCAAAAAAACCGAAAGCACGTTACGTTTTAAAAATAATTCAATAGCGGAAAACAGCTTAATACTGCCTTTTACTGCTGAAAAGCTGTACACATACATAAGTGATTGCAAAAGGATATATACGGCCGTAAAAGCTACGCCAATAGAAATGTACAAGCTGTTTGCACTGCGTAATGAAGTGCCGAGCGTTTGCAGTTCACTATGGTTTTGCCTGAAGAAATAAATGGCAATCATCACCATTATTAATGTAAACAACTCCTTTAAATGCAACTTTCTAATTAGGCGGGGTATATTTTTTAATTTGAATGAAGCCATATTACTACCTTAAAAAAACTGCATTAACCTGTTGTACCATACCTGGAGGAATGAGTAAAACAGCTTAGCTACAAATGCTGGTTGCGTATAAAAAGTTTGTTCCGTCAGGCTGCTAAATTAATTCCAAAATAGCAAAGACAATCCCAAATTGCCGGATCAGGATATGCAG
>JANPPB010000794.1:0-2019 GCA_031428295.1 Segetibacter sp.
GATGCTGATGGCAATAACAACGGCTTTTTTTCCCCACTGGTTTTAAATATTGCAAAAAGCGAAGGTGTGCCCCTGAGCGAACTTGAAAATATAACCGGAACCGGTAACGAAGGCCGGGTTACCAAAAAAGACATTCTGCAATTCATATCCGATAAAAAGGCAGGAAAGAGTACAAAAGCACCGGCACAACAAAGCCAGCAGCCGGCACCGGTTTCTGCTCCTCAACCGCAATCAACATTGCCACCTCAGGCAAGCCAGCCTGAAGCTGCGCCTGACCAACAACCCGAGGAACAACCACAATCTGTTGCGCCAAAACAGGAGCGGGTACAACAAACTGCACCGCAGGTTTTGACACCTACATCAGGGACTACAGATAATGTAGAGATTATTGAAATGGATCGTATGCGCAAGATGATTGCAAAGCATATGGTCAACAGCAAGCAAATTAGTCCGCACGTAACCAGCTTTGCAGAGGCCGACGTAACCAATATGGTTGTTTGGAGAGAGCGTGTTAAAAAAGACTTTGAAAAGAGAGAAGGCACCCGTATAACTTTTATGCCTTTGTTTATTGAATGCCTAACCAAGGTGATCAAACGGTTCCCTTATGTAAATGCATCTATTGAGGGAGATAACATTTTGCTTAAGAAGGACATTAACATTGGAATGGCAACTGCTTTACCAAACGGCAACCTGATTGTACCGGTTATAAGAAACGCAGATTACTTAAACCTTGTTGGCTTAAGTAAAGCGGTAAATGTGCTGGCCGAAAACTCCCGCAACAATAAATTAAAACCCGCCGATATTGAGGGTGGAACATTTACCTTAACCAATGTTGGCACTTTTGGAAGTCTTATGGGCACGCCAATCATTAACCAGCCACAAGTTGCCATATTAGCTGTTGGCGCCATAAAAAAGAGACCTGTAGTGTTGGAAACACCTGAAGGCGATGCAATAGGCATAAGGCACATGATGTACCTCTCGTTAAGTTACGATCACAGGATTGTAGACGGAAGCATCGGCGCAAGTTTTCTAACGCAGGTTGCTAAGGAGTTTGAAAACTGGGACATCAACAGGAAATGGTAACAGGCTATGTAAAGTATTGGCAGAACAATTAACCAACGACTTTTGTGTTAAGTTCTACTCAAAAATTCATTCTCTTAAATAAAATTTTGAAAGATAGCATTGAAGACTTCGCCCATCCTACACACGACTGCCAGTCTCATTATTTGCCTGCTATGGTTTCAACAAGGTAAGGGCCAGTCTGCTGCTTTAGGCACTGCGAATATTGTTAACCTCACTTATAATTTTACGCCCAGGTGGAGTGCTTTTTTCGAACCTCAATTTAGGTCCGATAAGTTTTTAACTGATTTTAATTTTGATGAATTTAAAATAGGCGCTTCTTATAATGTTGCCAATCGGCTGGCTGTTCAGGTAGGAACAGGTATCCACAACACCTACTCATTTGGGGGAAGTTTTAAAAAACCTTTTATATCGAGGGAGAAAAGATTGTGGGAGCAGTTTGCTTTATACAATACGATTGGCCGGCTTAAACTCGAACACCGTTATCGCATTGAACAACGCTGGCAAACACAAGGTTTTAGAAACAGGTTCCGGTACCGGTTGAATGCAATCATCAGCCTGAACCAACCCAAAATAAATACAGGTGCATTGTATGCTTATGTTAACGATGAAATATACCTGACAGATCAACCCTCCTATTTTCAACGTAACCGGTTTTACGTAGGGGCAGGCTACCGTTTTATAAAACAACTAACCGTGCAAATGGGTTACTTACACCAGTTTGATTATATAGCCAACCGCAAAACATCCAAGAACTTTTTACAAACCACTTTTTTGATTGCTGTACACAGCCACCGCAGCGTTCGCGAACTACACCCTGCCACATCAGAATAATTTACTTCCCCACCCATTTTAAACCAAAGGGCAATAAATGGCTTTTTTATTTGTTAATACAAAAGCAGCCATTAGTAAAATTTACTTGTTTTAATTAAATTACAA
>JANPPB010000795.1:0-1605 GCA_031428295.1 Segetibacter sp.
GATTTGTAATAAACATAATTAATTTTGATACAAGCCTCCAATGCAAATTGGGGGTTTTTTTGTTCAATTTTTATTTGGGCATCCTGATTTAAACATTAGGTTGATTTTGAAAAGCGTGACGCATAAAGCTGCCAATGTACAAGTGAGTGACACAACCGGGGTAGCATATAGAACTAAATGCCTGCCTCAAATAATCCCTCTATGTCTTGTAATTCGTAAGAAACTCTTCTACGTTTTAGTATTCCACTAACTTTTGTTTAGCACTTTTTAGCATCTTTAGGCATCCTGTTTGCGTTTATATTTCCTGATAAAATCATTCAACATTTTAAAACAAGGAGAATAAATATGCACACCAAATTAAGTTTTTTAAGTGCCGGTGTTTTGCTGGCTCTATTTTTTGCAGGGTGTACTAAAGAGCCCATAAATAATCTAACACAGGAGGAATCAAGGATTTACATAACCAACCACGATTCGTCTACTAATTTTTCATCTTTCAAAACTTTCAGCATTTCTGATTCTGTTACTTATGTAAATAACGGAAGATCATCCAGGGACCTGACATCTACTGACAAGGGTTTTATAAATGCAACCATTGCGCAGATGAAAGCCGTAGGTTATGTACAGGTGAGCAAGCAGACCAACCCGGATGTTGGTATCAACATTTCAAGAATTACCAATACCTCTACCGGCGTAATTGTATACGACAATTACTACAATGGTTATGGTAGTTATTACGACCCGTTTTATTGGGGCAGTGGTTATGGTGGCTTTAATTATTTTATGCCATACGGTTATGCAACCTATTCCATAAGGGAAGGTGCTTTATCCATTGACTTGCTCAACCTGAAAGACGCCAAGGCAAGCAACCAGATTAAGATTGCATGGACTGGCTTGATACGTGGTTCCGGCATTTTTAGCAGCGATGCGAACAGCCAGGTTAAAACCTTATTTGATCAATCGCCTTATTTAAAAACAAATTAAACAACCATTTACAATGAAAAGATTCGCTATAGTTCTATCAATCTTATTTTCTATACTTGTCACCACTGACAGCTCTGCGCAGGCAAACAACAAGTGGAAAATGCAGCTTGGCTACAATGTAAGTGCTCCGCTGGGGAGTTTTAAAAACGACTATATGAGCAACACATCCTTTAGAGGTGGTGTAGGGGAGATCAGTTATACAATTAACCCAAAAATTTCAGTGGGACTTGCCTCAGGTTACCAGGACTATTATCAAAAATATGGTCGCGAGGTTTATCATACGCAGGGCAATGAGCTTGTGTCTGCAGTTATAAGCAACAGTATGCAGGTTGTACCTGTATTATTGAAAGGCACTTTTTCGCCTTTGGGCAACGGTACCTCTTTTATAAAGCCTTACCTGTCTGCAGGTGCGGGTCTTAACCTTATTAATTACAAGCAATACCTGGGAGAGTTTCCTACGAGTAATGCCTCTGGAGTATTTGCGGCACAAGCCGGCTTAGGGGTTTTGGTACCTTTTAATAAAAACAACACCGAAACGGGTTTTAAATTGGGTGGTACTTACAATTATGCAGCCTATAATAAGAACGGGTTATCCAACTTAAACAGCGTAGGAGTAAATGCTGG
>JANPPB010000796.1:0-2137 GCA_031428295.1 Segetibacter sp.
TTTTAAAATACTTTTTAGTACCAAGAAACTTCATACCCATATATCCAAGTACTTCAAGTGTACCGTCTGATTTTATTTTTGCTTCTGCATCAAAAGTACTGCCAGAATTAGGGTCATGAATTTTTCCACTCTTCCACATATTTCTATTTTTATTGTACTCTAAGCCTTCGAGAATTACATAGCCTACAGGTTTTTTAGGGTCATTATTTTTTGACCAGGTTATCTTTCCCTTGTACTCATTACCCGTTTTATATACTTGTATAATTAAATCTTCTTTTGGAGTTTTTAGCCACTTTCCAATTATTGCATCCTGACTATTTTGAGAATAACATTTGCATGAAATAAGTATGGCTATCAATATTATTACCCTCTTCATATTGTTTAGATTTAAAGTATCAGCTTATAATTTGATTTTAAAGCCTGTGTTTATTACAACACCTTCAAGTGGCGTATAAATATCTTTGAATGTTGGATTGGTAGCTGAACCGGTGTAAATACTTTCCCACCGTGTTTGTCTGCGATCGGTGAAGTTTTCTGCATTAATAAAGAAGTTCAAATGTTTCCACATCTTTTCAAACAGTAAACCATACATAACATAACTCTTGCCCTTTGCGCCGTCTGAAAGTCTTTGTTTGCTCACATATAAGCCTTCAACACCTACTCGAAAATTATCATGTGCCTCATACATTAATACTGCATTTACTCTGTGCTTTGGTGTTAGTGGCTGCCAAGATTTTTGATTATTGAAATGTTGGTTTGCATCAGTATAAGTATAGCCAACAAACGCTGATATAGCATCCCATTTGATTTTAAAATTTGTTTCTGAACCTTTTGTAGTTATATAACCGCTTGCATTTACAAAATTGTTTCCCTGTAATATTATTGGATTGTTCAGGTAGGTATAAAAGAAAAGCTGGTTAACACTTAATGAAGCATCACCTATTTGTGTACGATAATTTACATCTGCATTTCCGCCGTAACTTTTCTCTGCTTTAGTTTTTGCAAATACAACAGGCTGAATATTTACATAGCCTCTTTCTTCGGCTTCTTCACTAAATGGCGAAGGCATTTTATAACCTAAGCCACCACCTATGCGACTTGTCCAATGCTCATTGAATTTGAATAAAGCATTTACTCTTGGCAGTATAAAAACTCCCTTTCCTTTATCGTTTGTAGCCGGTGTGTTATAATCTATTCTAAGCCCTGTTTCTAAAGAAAACCAGTCTGTAGCTTTGTAAAGGTTTTGTGCAAATGCTCCTATGGTTGTTAGGTTGTAATTAATTTTTGATGTATCCAATGATTTAAAATTATCTGACCAAAGGTTTATACCTGTAACCCAATCTGACTTTCCTTTGGTATTGTTATAACTAATTTCACTAAATGTAGAAACCTGCTGACCATTAAAACTACTGGATGACATTGTAAGCCTTCTATCAAAAAAGCCAACCGTATTTTTAAAATTTATTTTGCTATCATTATTGATTTGGCTTGTTAATGAAAGTTGCGTAGATACCCTTGTTGTTTTGTTTCTTTCAAAGAAAGAATGTGTATTATCTGCTTTGCCTTCTAATACTTTTGTATCTCCACCATAACGATCTTCATACAATGTATTTACGCCAAACCATGCAGATGTTTTATTGCTGAAGTTGTAAAATAATTTAGGATTGAAAGAAAACCTGTTTGTTTTAGGAATAGCAGTAAAGCCAATATTTGCAGGGTCGTAAGGTGCATTATAATTGTATGAACCAAAGATGGTAGTTCCTGCCTTTTTCCATTTTTTAGAATAAAAGCTACTGCCATCAAAACCTTTGGCACTCGTGCCATTAAGCAGAAAAGAAAGTTCCGGCTTTGTGCCTGGTGTCTTACTTACAAGATTTACCAAACCTGCTATTGCTCCACCACCAAATAAAGTAGATGCTGAACCTTTAATAAACTCCACCTGCTTTAAATCGAGCGGTGTAATCTGCATAACACTTAGTCCGCCTGAAAAGCCCTGATAGAGCGGCATACCATCTCTTAAAAACTGTGTGTACCGCCCATCAAGCCCTTGTATTCTTATATTGGCTGTGCCGCTAACCGCAGATGTTTGTTGTGTGGCAATACCTGTACTTTCATTGAGCAACATTTTAATGTCGCC
>JANPPB010000797.1:0-16219 GCA_031428295.1 Segetibacter sp.
CAGGCTCCGATTGAATGATCTCCAGTGCTGCAATAACACTTGCAACAGCCGAAGGGGGCATACTGGCACTGAATATTAAAGAACGGGCTTTGTGTTTTAAAAAATCAACTGTTGAAGCGTCCCCGGCAATAAATCCACCAAGTGATGCAAGCGATTTACTGAAAGTACCCATGATGAGATCCACCTTATCATCCAAACCAAAATGCGATGCTGTACCTGCACCCAGATAGCCAATAACACCCAGGCTGTGGGCATCATCCACCATAATATTGACTCCATATTTATCAGCCAACTCAACAATTTCAGGCAGTTTTACAATATCGCCTTCCATGCTAAAAATGCCATCAACGGCAATCAATTTCATAGCATCAGCCGGTAAATTGTACAACTTTTGCTCAAGGTCCTCCATATTGTTATGGGCATATTTTATCGTTCTTGAAAACGATAAACGAGAACCGTCTATTAAAGAGGCATGATCATATTCATCTAAAATCAGGTAATCTGTTCTGCCGGTTATGCTTGATAAAACACCCAGGTTAACCTGGAAACCGGTACTGAATAATACAGCAGCTTCCTTATTTACATACCTGGCAAGCTTTTCTTCCAGTTCTATATGAATGTCAAGAGTTCCGTTTAAAAATCTGGAACCTGCACACCCGGTGCCATATTTTGAGATTGCCTTTTGAGCAGCTTCTTTAATTTTTGGGTGATTGGTTAATCCCAGGTAGGAATTTGATCCAAACATTAAAACTTTCTTGCCATTTAGTATTACTTCTGTATCCTGTGCCGACTCAACAATTCTAAAATAAGGATAAACACCCTGGCTTCTGATTAGGTCGGCATCTTTAAATTGTGCTATTCTTTGATGTAGTTTTTTCTGCATTAATGTCAGATTTAACAAGCATTAAATGGGTTAAAAAGGAGGTTTTTCACTTTGAACACTATAAACCTGATGTTATGATTTGGTTTTTAATATTACTAATATTGTTTGGATTGTTCTAATAAAATTAATATAAACATAATGGTTTATTGTAGCAACCATAAGAACATTATTCAATAGTTTGCAAAATTATAATAATCTGGCAATTTATAAGCTGTAGATGCAAACTTGCGTTCAGCGGCCTGTAATCTCAACTGGTTTTAGTTCATCAAAATTGTGTATGTGCAAGATTTTCCCACAACATTTAAAAAATTTTACAAAGGTTTTGAGGTTTTGTTAATGCCGATTTTAAACAAACCACATAATTAAAATTTGCTTAATCTTTAAGTGGTGGAATAAATGTGACTTTTAATTTGATAAAATCAGCCCGCCCAACCTTCCCTGTCTAAACTTCTATATTGAATAGCTTCAGCTAAATGCTCTACTTTAATGTCTGCACAACTGCTTAAATCTGCAATGGTTCGCGAAACTTTTAAGATCCGGTCGAATGCCCTGGCAGACAAATTGAGTTTTTCCATCGCTTTTTTTAATAAGGCCTCACCAGCCTGGGTAATGATGCAGATTTCAGCAAGTTGCTTGCTGCTCATCTGGGCATTAGCATAAGTTCCCGGCGTTTCTTTGTAACGCAGCGTTTGAATTTCCCTGGCCTTAATAACACGTTCTCTAATGCAGGATGAGTTTTCACCCTTTGTTTTATTACTTAGTTCAGTAAACGAAACCGGGGTTACCTCAACGTGTAGGTCGATGCGGTCTAAAAGTGGACCTGATATTTTGTTAAGGTACTTTTGAACAGTTCCCGGCGGGCAGGTACATTCTTTGTCGGGATGATTGTAATAACCGCATGGGCATGGGTTCATACTGGCGATCAGCATAAAATTGGCCGGAAAGTCCAGCGCTGCCTTCGCCCTTGAAATAGTAACCCTCCGCTCTTCCATGGGCTGGCGCATTACCTCTAACACCGTTCTTTTAAATTCAGGCAACTCATCAAGAAATAATACTCCATTGTGTGCTAATGAAATTTCTCCAGGCTGTGGCACTCCTCCACCTCCTACCAGCGCAACATCGCTTATAGTATGATGCGGGCTGCGGAATGGGCGCTTATTAATGAGTGCAGCATTCTCTGGTAGTTTACCCGCAACACTATGTATTTTAGTAGTCTCAAGTGCTTCCTGAAGATTCAATGGAGGTAATATAGTGGGCAGGCGTTTTGCCAACATGGTTTTACCGGCACCCGGCGGACCTATTAATATTGCATTATGACCTCCTGCTGCTGCAATTTCAAGAGCTCTTTTAATATTCTCCTGTCCTTTGACATCACTAAAATCTACGTCAAATTGATTTTGAGTGTTGTAAAATTCTTCACGGGTGTTTACATCAGCAGGTGTGAGTGAAGATTCATCTTTGAAGAATTCAATCACCTCAGCCAAATGCGAAACGCCATACACCAGCAGGTTATTTACCATTCCTGCTTCCCTAATATTTGCTTTAGGTACTATTAATCCTTTAAACCCTTCCTTTCGTGCCTGTATTGCAATGGGCAAGGCTCCTTTTATAGGTTGAATGGCACCATCAAGGCTCAGTTCGCCCATAATAACATAATCCTTTAACAGGTCAGTATTCTCCAATTGTTCGCTTGCGCCCAAAATACCCATGGCAATTGGCAGATCGAATGCGGAACCACTTTTCTTAATATCAGCAGGAGCCATATTAATGACAATCTTTATCCGCGGCATTCTAAAACCATTGTTCTTTATGGCACTATCTATACGCTGCTGGCTTTCTTTTATGGCTCCATCAGGAAGGCCAACTAAAAAATAACCCTGTCCTTCGGCCACATTAACCTCTATGGTAATGTTTATTGCTTCAACCCCATAAACTGCACTGCCAAAAGTTTTTACCAGCATTAAAAATGATTGAAATTATTTTTTTGAATATAGGGAAAAGAATGGAGACTGGTATTTAAAGAAGGTAGTTAAGATCTTTGGTGCGCATTAAAGAGTTTGCATTATAAAACAAAGATGTTCATTAACGTATTAATGTTGCTGCTATAATTGCAGCTACTCTTTCGCCATCCATGGCTGCACTAACTATTCCTCCGGCATAACCGGCTCCCTCTCCACAAGGATATAAATTTTTAATTTGCGGATGTTGAAGCGTGTACTGGTTACGCGGTATACGAACAGGAGAAGAGGTTCTGCTTTCTGTAGCCACAACAACAGCCTCGTTAGTATAATAACCTTTCATTTTACTACCAAAACTTTTAAACCCCTCCTGCAATCTTTTATGAATAAAAGCTGGGAGGCAATCGCCCAATGCCTTACTTGTAATACCAGGTAAGTAACTACAGTCCGGCAAGTTGCTGCTTACTTTACTGTTACAAAAATCTACCAGTCGTTGAGCCGGAGCTACAAATTTTCCTCCCCCTGATTGATAGGCTTGTTGCTCAACCATTTGCTGAAAAAACATGAGTGCCAAAGGCGATTCTTCTGTTGTTCCGTTGCTTTTAAGAAACTGTTTATAACCTTCAACTTTGGTCATATCTTTTTGTTCGCACGTAACTACAATGCCACTGTTGGCAAAGGGATTGTTACGCTTACTTGGGCTCCATCCATTTACTACCAACTCATTGTTATTAGTTGCTGCAGGAGCAATAATACCACCCGGGCACATACAAAAACTAAACACACCTTTATCCTGTACCTGTTGTACCAAACTGTAAGATGCCGGAGGTAAAAAGGGATCCCGCAAAGTGGTTGCCGTTTGCGACCCATTACCATATTGCACCTGGTCAATAATTGTTTGAGGATGCTCTACACGCACCCCTAAAGCAAAGGGCTTTGCTTCAATTAATACATGTTGCTTGTAAAGCATTAAGTAAATATCACGGGCAGAATGACCGGTTGCAAGAATAACTGCATCACCCTTGTATTTTTCTCCATCGGCAGTTATAACGCCAGACAACCTGTCTCCGTTTGTCACCAGTTCAGTAACCTTTTTTTCAAAATGGAACTCACCTCCATACTCAACAATAGCGTGCCGCATGGCGGTAATAATCTGTGGAAGTTTGTTTGTGCCAATATGAGGATGAGCTTCGTATAGAATTTGATCTTCAGCACCGAACTGAACAAAGAGGTTCAGAATGCGATTGATGTCGCCCCGCTTATTGCTTCGGGTATATAATTTACCATCGCTGTAAGTACCTGCTCCACCTTCACCAAAACAATAATTACTTTCTGGATTGATAATGCCTTCTTTATTAAGCGTAGCAAGGTCTCTTCTGCGGGCTCTTACATCTTTCCCCCTTTCTAAAATAATGGGCTTAATACCTAACTCAATCAGGCGCATTGCAGCAAATAAACCGGCAGGACCAGCCCCAACAATAATAACACATGCAGCGTTTTTTGGAAGTTGCTGAAAGTTGATGGAATAATGATGCCTATCAGTAAAAGGCTCATCAACAAAGGCTCTAATCAAAAGGTTAACAAAAGGCTGTTTCCCCCGGGCGTCAATTGATTGCTTCAGCTTTTGAAAGCCGGTAACCGATCGTGCATCTTTAGAAAGCGAGGCTGCAACATATTGCTTTATATCCTGATCATTTGCCGCCTCTGAGGGAAGCAATTTTAAAGTAACATCAGTTTGCATGTTGTCAGGTGTTTATCCTAAAAAACTGCTACAAAAACAGTAAGTAATTAGATTAGATTTAAAAGGGAAGATCATCTACAGTATCAGAAGGCGGTATGTCGTTATAGTTTACCTCTGCAGCCCCGTTCTCCTGGCCAAGTTTTACACTTTCCATACGCCAGGCATCAAGGTTGGTAAAATAATTTACTTTACCTTCTTTTTCCCACCTGGTGCCCTTTAGGTTAAAAGATACCTTTACTTCATCTCCTATATTAAAGCGGTCGGGCATAGCAGTTTTATCCTGTACACACTGAAATTTTACATAATTAGTTATTAGTCTTCCACTAATATCTTCTGATTTTTCAATTACGAACTCTCTTACTTTAAAAGTCTCAGTCCGTTGATTGATATCGAATTTTGCAATAAGTTTTCCAACAATTTCGTAGGCCATTTTTAGCTGATTTCGACAAAAGTATCATTAAAAAATTTTAGTACAATATTCCTCTTGCATTGGTAATAGAAATTTGTATTTTCATCCTCCCGCAATTAATCCCTAAGGAAAAATGCTTGCAACTAACTACTATACTACAGTTAGGCCCAAGACACACCTTCACTAAGTATTAAGCGATAAAAGGATCAATATTCTTGTTAACCCTACCCCCTAGTGTATTAAGGCTTTGATTGGATGTTGAAAGACATCAGATTTATTTAGAGACTTACTTATTGTAAAATATGTTGAATAAGTATGTTGAAGTTTTGAATGCTTACAAGAAGGGCAGGCAAAGGATTACAATGGAAAGAATAGGCCAACCATAGCCAAAAGTGGTGACCACTATGAATGGGTCTTTTTCCATGTGTAGTTTTTATTTGAAGCTGTAGATTTTGTTTTGTTCAATGTTTTTTTATTAAAAGTTTGCTTGCAAATATTGTTGGCATAGTGATTGGGTAACTGCCGTACATTAACTGGAATTAGAGAAAGTAAAGTTGAGCTTTAAGTTAAACCCTTTTCAGTTTAGGAATCCCAATTTTGAAATGCTTACAGACAGTTGATACGCAGGCTTGACAGTAATGTAAAAAGCTTTAACAACAGCTTAAAAAATTATAATAGCAGGTTCTTTAAAAAAAGTTTTGAAGGTGTGGGCCTGGAGAACTGACTTTTGCATACAATGCTTGCTGGGCTTAGGTTTTAGAGAGATATCCTCTTTTTTTTGCTTTAATAAAAGTAAAATAATTTAAGGCCTAATGCTGTTGTTACCAAGAAAAAAACAAGTGATTAAAAATTTTTCTTTTAAGTATTAATGTCTGATATTCGCCGTCCTGCCAAATTTTTTTTTACACATGTTGTGAAGAAGTTTTTAAGGTGAAGAACAGTACTAACATTCCTAACTGATTATTATAAATTGTATTGATAACAATGACTAAAACTGCTGACATCGTTTGGAATAATTGCTTAAAGATTATTAAAGACATTGTAGAGTGGCAACATTACAAAACCTGGTTTGAACCGATCAAATCAGTAGAACTAAAAAGTAATGTTTTACTCATACAAGTGCCTAGCCAGTTTTTTTATGAATACCTGGAAGAGCATTATGTAAACCTGTTAGCCAAAACATTAAAAAGGGAGTTAGGAAAAGATGCAAGATTAGAATATAGGATAATGGTTGATAGCGGTAATAATAGTAACAAACCGCTTACAATGGATATACCCGCCAACAACTTAAAAACATATAGCAATAACGAAATGGACTTTCCGCTGGTTATAAATAACCCGGTTAAAAATCCCTTCGTTATACCCGGTCTCAAAAAAATGCAGATCGATCCACAGCTAAATCCTATTTATACTTTTGAGAGTTTTATTGAAGGTGATTGCAACCGCGTAGCACGAAGAGCTGGTAAGACTGTAGCGGAAAAGCCAGGTGCCAATTCTTTTAATCCATTAGTTGTTTATGGTGGAGTGGGTTTAGGCAAAACACACCTTGCTCAGGCCATTGGTAACGAGGTAAAAAAACTTCATGCTAATAAAGTGGTGTTATATGTTAGCTCCGAAAAATTTATTAATCAATTTCAGGATCATAGTCGCAACAATGCCATTAACGACTTCATTCATTTTTACCAGTTGATAGATGTATTGATTATTGATGATGTGCAATTTTTTAACCGTGCCGAAAGAAGCCAGGATGCTTTTTTTGCCATATTCAATCATTTGCATCAGTCCGGAAAACAACTGGTGCTATCCTCTGACAAGCCACCTAAAGATCTTGATGGGTTGCAGGAAAGGTTGTTAAGCAGGTTTCGCTGGGGTTTAAGTGCCGATCTTCAAATGCCTGATTACGATACGCGTATTGAGATACTAGAGAAGAAAATGAAGAATGATGGACTGGACATGCCCAGAGAAGTAGTTAAGTATGTTGCTTATAACATTAACAGTAACATTCGCGAATTAGAAGGGGCTTTAATATCTTTATTGGCACAATCTTCGCTGAACAGGAGGGAGATTGATTTGGAACTAGCAAAAAAAGTGTTGAGAAATTTTGTAAAAACAAGTAGCAAAGAGATAACGATTGAAACCATCCAAAAGATGGTGTGTGAATTCTTTGATGTTCCTTACGATAAGTTATTACAAAAGACCCGTAAGAGAGAGATTGTGCAAGCAAGGCAGATATCAATGTTTCTTGCTAAAGCATTTACCAAAAACTCGTTAAAAACTATAGGAGAACATTTTGGCGGAAGGGATCATACAACCGTAATACACAGTTGTCAAACCGTTAAAGACCTTATGGATACAGACAGTATGTTTAGAGAGAATGTTTTGGAACTGCAACAGAAAGTTCAACTGGCTGCCATGTAAAATCAACAAACTCATTATTTACGACCCGGCTCATCGCCGGGTTTTGTTTTTATTATAGCAGCCTTCATTAATGATAGGTTATAAATTCCAGGCAGGCATGGTATTATAACATACAATACTTCATTTAGTATCTTGCGGCATAACTTTTAATATAGATGGCAAAAATTTCACCTTTTAAAGCTCTCAGACCTGCAGCCGAACTGGCTCCAAAAGTAGCTTCAAAACCTTATGACGTTTTAAGCAGCAAAGAAGCAAAGATTGCTGCAGAAGGCAACCCATATTCCTTTTTACATATAACCAAAAGTGAGATTGACCTTTCAGAAAATATAAACATTCATAGCGGGGAAGTATATGATAAAGCAAAACAAAATCTTGAAGCATTCATTCAACGTAATGTGTTATTTAAAGAAAGCAAACCATGTTATTATATATATGAACTGGTAATGAATGGCCGCAGCCAGACCGGGCTGGTATGCACAAGTTCTGTTGATGATTATGAAAATGACATCATTAAAAAACACGAACATACACGTCCCGAAAAAGAACAGGATCGCATCAATCACATAGCCACAACCGGTGCCCAAACAGGTAATGTATTCTTAGCCTATCGCAATAACAGCGCTATCGATAGCTTGATTTCTATGTGGAAAAAAGACAGGAGCCCCGTGTATAATTTTACTGCTGACGATAATGTTCAACATACCGTTTGGGTAGTAAACGACAGCGACACCATCAGTCACATAACTTCATTATTTGAAGAAGAAGTACCCCACACTTACATTGCAGATGGACACCATAGAGCGGCCTCAGCAGCCAAAGTAAGACAGGAAATGGGTAAAAAAGCTACCGAAAATGCAAATGGTTTTTTAACCACTCTTTTTCCTGCAAACCAGTTATACATAATGGACTATAACCGCCTGGTTAAAGATTTGAATGGTTTATCGGAAGAAGATTTTTTGGAAAAAGTGAAAGAAGATTTTGAGGTGAAGCCAGTTGGTACAAATCCCGTTACACCATCAGGTTTACACCAGTTTGGTATGTACATGGGTGTAAATTGGTACACCCTTACCGCAAAAGAAGGAACCTATACAAATGACCCAATCGGAATTTTGGATGTAACAATTTTACAAAATAACATCATTGATAAAATCCTGGGAATTGCCGACCCCCGTACAGATACCCGCATTGATTTTGTGGGAGGCATAAGAGGCTTGGGAGAATTGTCCAAAAGGGTGAATGAAAAAGATATGGCAGTTGCCTTTGCCCTGTACCCTGTAAGTATTCAACAATTATTTGATATTGCTGACACAGGTAATGTGATGCCACCTAAAAGTACATGGTTCGAGCCCAAATTACGGGATGGTTTATTAACTCACCTTACCTCTTAATACGCAATCTTTCGATTATTAATCTCTTGTAAATAATATCTGTTATTCATGAAAAGAGTTTTCTTATTATTTGTATGCATCATTAGCTACGCAACCGTTTCTTTTGCACAGGTAGCCGATGCAAATGCTTTACATGAAACCGCCAGAGATTTTATTAAGAAAGGTGATTTTGACAACGCTTTATTGGTATTGAACAGAGCCATAACTATTGAACCTGATAATAAGGATCTGAAAAAAGATTTACTGTATGCCAGTTACTTAAAAAGAGATTTTGCCAAAGCTATAGAAGTTGGGGATCTTTTAATTAAACGGCCCGATGCAGATGTACAAACCTACCAAATGCTGGGCCTAGCCTACAAGGCAATTGCTAATAATAAAGAAGCAGAAAAACTGTATAAAAACGGTTTAAAAAAGTTTGCAAATGAGGGCATTATATACAGCGAATATGGTGAATTGATAGCAGAGAAAGAGCCTGAGACAGCAATGAAACTTTTTGAGAGAGGTATTGAAGCCGATGCCAACCACAGCACCAATTATTTCTATGTTGCAAAATGGCATGCACACCAGGGAGAAATTTTATGGAGCATTATTTATGCTGAAACTTTTTTAAACCTCGAAAGCTTTACCAGCCGCAGTACCGAAATAAAGAACCTGCTGTTGGATGCGTATAAAAAGTTTTTTATTGCAGGCGCCGAAAATGCTATTGCAAGCAAAAAGCCTAACGAATTTTTGAAAGAAGTTGCCGGAGTTTTATCCGGACAGCAAAGCCAGGCAGCATATGGCATTACCCCCGAAAGCCTGACAGTAATAAGAACACGTTTTATTTTGCAGTGGTTCGATAAAGATGCCGAACGTTTTCCTTTCCGCTTGTTCGACCATCAAAGACAATTGTTGCAGGAAGGATTATTTGATGCTTACAATCAATGGTTGTTTGGCCCGGCATCAAACCTTGCCGCTTACCAGTTGTGGCAAAAATATCATCCTGAAGATTACAATAACTACCTTTCTTTTGTAAGAAGTCGGGTTTATAAAATTCCCGGGGGACAGCAATATAAAAATCTCAATTAGTCTATGGTGGCAGCCACTTGATTGAACTTTGTTACCATTGGCCTTTTTACCGTTTACGCTATACAACCAGCAATAAAAACGCCACCGAAAAGGTGGCGTAATCTTAATCTTAAAACACAAAAAGCGTGCATCTTTTTAAATCATCCAGATATTAGAAAAAAACGGGGAGAACTTTTATAAAATACAAATTACATATAATTGAAATGGTTTTAACGGGTACAAGTACTCATTCTTTCTTGTTCATAAATTATCGTTACCAAACGTGTTTTTACTAACGGTGTGAGATAAAATAGCTTTGGTAAATCAAGCTTCTTCCTTTAACCATACCGCAAAAGATTTTGATTGCAGCTTCTTGATATTTCCAATTTAAAAACAAGCCTTTTAAAAATAGTACGTTTAGAATCTTTACTTTTAAGTTGCTTTCGGTTTTGGCTGTAACAACCCATAATTGCAAATGTTAATCACCTTTCTATGAAGGCTTATGTAATCTGTGTGGTTTTCTTAATCCTGTTCGGTTCTTCATGTATGCAATCGCCTGATGCTGATAAAACAGTTACCAGCGACATACAGGAATTAGCCATAATGGAAGGCTCCGGATATATAATTGATACAGCAGTTTGTAAAATTGTTTGGGTAGGCACTAAAATCAACGGAAGTCATAGCGGAAATCTAAAAATCATCGACGGAAAAATTGGGCTGAAAGACGGTAATCTCTCAAGTGGAAACTTTATCATCGACGTCGCATCGCTTAACAACAGAGACCTTCCACCTAAAGAAAAACACAAAATAGAAACCCATTTAAAAAGTGCAGATTTTTTTAATGTAGTAAAATATCCTACTGCTCATTTTGCAATAAGTAAGGTAGAAATGTTTAACCCCGACACTGATAAAAGTGTGCTGCAAGGCGCAACCCATACCATCAGCGGCAACCTCACTTTAAAAGGAGTAACAAAAAATGTGCGCTTTCCTGCCAAAATAAAAATGGATGACAGGCAATTAACTGCTGAAGCCGATTTTGTTATAAACCGCACTGATTGGGGCATGAATTACAAGGGTGTCAATAATCCACAAGACTGGCTTATTAATAAAGATGTAAATCTTAAGCTGTTTATTGTTGCCCATAAGTGAGGCTGATATTTTAACTTTACCACTACTTTTTCCTGTGTTTTTTTAGATGACCCTTTTTTGCCTAATTTAATGTGTTTAAACCTTTACTGTTATGCTACAACACCCTGATGATAGTTTGAAGAAGATCGCCAGAAGAAGAGTTGAATTTAGAAAAAGTTTATACTCCTACTTAGTCGTCAATGGTTTTTTGTGGGCCATTTGGTGGTTTACCACAGGGCGATTGGGAGTGGTCGGCATGCCATGGCCTTTATGGGTGATGTTGGGTTGGGGCCTCGGCTTGCTAAAGCAATATTACGATGCTTATAAAGGCGATAGTGAAGACCAAACTGAAAAAGAATTCGAGCGACTGAAAAGAAAACAACAACTTTAATTTTCTTAACCAATCACAAAACCGGTTCAACAAATTTCACTACGATCTCTTTCAGGTTCAACCAGAAAATGTTATTTCACGATTGCACAAGCTAATAATACATGGACACAGAAAAACGCCTATTTGATTGTCTCGAATACCAACTACAAAAATTTCCTCAACCCGATATGCTGGTCGAAAAAGTAAACGGCAAATGGGTTTCACATAGTACTTCAGAAACAAAAGAAAAAGTGAATGCCCTAAGTGCAGGTCTGTTAAAACTAGGCATTAGCGGTAACGACTTTACTGCTGAAACTTCTGATAAAATTGCCATCATTAGCAACAACCGGCCCGAATGGATTTTTACTGATATGGCCGTTCAACAAACCGGTGCAATACTGGTACCCATCTATCCTACCACCAACCCAATTGAACTTCAGTTTATTTTACAGGATGCAGCCGTTAAACTAATTTTTGTAAGCAATGCCGACCTGTTAGAGAAGGTACGCAGCGTGAGGGATAAGGTTCCATCGATCATGAACATTTACACATTCGACCAGATAGCAGGAGCTGACCATTGGACAAAAATCACCCAGCTATCCGACCAGGATTCTTTAGCAAAAGTTGAATTGATCAAGGCAAGCATTCCTGCCTCTCATCTTGCTACCATTATTTATACTTCAGGTACTACGGGCACACCAAAGGGTGTTATGCTAAGCCATAGTAACATTTATAACAACGTGCTTTTTTCCAAGCAAAGCTTTCCTTTTCCCGATGCCCCAAACACCAAAGTACTAAGCTTTTTACCGCTCAATCACATCTTTGAAAAGACAGCCACGTACATATATCTATTTAGCTGCATTAGCATTTATTATGCAGAGAGCCTTGAAACTATTGGCGACAATTTAAGAGAAGTGAAACCTGATGGCTTTACCACCGTTCCCCGCTTGTTGGAAAAGGTGTTTGAAAAAATTATGGCTAAGGGCAATGAGCTTACCGGCATAAAACGAAAGCTCTTTTTTTGGGCAGTTGACCTGGCCGAAAAATACGACAATGTAAAAGGAGGTGGCCTTCTGTATAATTTGCAACTGGCGGTAGCAAACAAACTGGTATTTAGCAAATGGCGGGAGGCTTTAGGGGGCAATGTTTCCTTTATTATTAGTGGTGGAGCAGCCTGCCAGGTAAAACTGTTACGTATTTTTAATGCAGCTAAAATTGCGGTTTATGAGGGTTACGGTCCTACGGAAAACAGTCCTGTAATAAGTATAAACCGACGTCAGCCAGCAAATGATATACGCTTTGGTACAGTTGGGCCGCCCATAGATGGCGTGCAGGTTAAACTGGCTGAAGATGGAGAGATTTTGGTTTCAGGACCATGCGTTATGCAGGGTTATTATAAACGGCCCGATCTAACCAGTGAGGTGTTGGTAAACGGCTGGCTTCATACCGGCGACATAGGCATGATGATAGAAGGAAAATACCTGAAGATAACTGACCGTAAAAAAGAACTTTTTAAGACAAGCGGCGGAAAATATGTAGCCCCGCAACCCATAGAAAACAAATTAAAAGAGAGCAAGTTTGTTGAACAGGTTATAGTAGTAGGTGCCGAAAAAAAGTTTGTAGGTGCCCTTATTGTGCCATCTTTTTCAATGCTGCGCGAATGGATGCGGGAGAACGACATCACCTATACAACACCCGAGGAGGCCATACAAAATTCAAGAGTACGTGAATTGTATCGTGACCTGGTAGAGAGTTTCAACAAGTACTTCAACCATGTTGAACAGATAAAAAAGTTTGAGCTGTTACCCCGCGAATGGACTATAGAAAGCGGTGAGATGACCCCAAAAATGAGCCTTAAACGTAAGGTAATCATGGAAAAATTTCGCGAACCTATTGAACGTATTTATGCCTGATGGCAGGATGTTTGACATGATTGTAACAACCTAAATAGGGTTACAATGACATGGATAACAGGCCTGGCTTTAATTGTGGTGTTTGGTGCAAATTGTCAAACCACTAAAAACAAAGCGTCGTTGCCGTCATGCATTCAAACCTTCGTGGGTAATAATAAGGCAACCTGGCAAGTAGGCAGTGTTGAAGAATATGAGTTTCAGAGTAAACTGGTATACGCCTTTACTCCCTCTAAAAATATCATGGACGGCACCACGCTCATTAAATCTGCGGCATGTATTGACCTTTGTAGTGTAGGTGGTTTTGCCGGCCCCCGAAATAACAATTGTAACGGTGATAATTTTTTTGAGAAGGCTGTTTTTAAACGAAAGATTTGGGAAACGGGTAAGTAGCTGCTGTTTAAAAATGGTTTTTGTTAGTCATCGTTTGGAGGACATTGCTACATAGTTGCTGCCTGTCCCGTTAGTCTTGCGGGATCGCACACTTTTACCGTAAAACTTTACTCAAAGCCTGGTTTTGTTCAACCAAATGGTTGCTCCGCCGGAGCTTGTAACATTGGTTTTATATTGCTACCAAAAGATCGCTCCTACGGTGCTTTGTATTATTCGAAAACCCTTATATAATTCATAGCATATTCAAAACAACTTAATCTCTTACCTGAAATTGGTTCCTTAACATTTTTAATGAAACGATTGAAAATATTTGAGTGTCAGACTTAGAAACTCCCCGGAAATGAAAATATTATCACTGCTATTTTTAGCTTCCACTCTGCTGTTTGCCGCATGCTCCAAAGATGGGATTGCCAACGATATACCCACTTGTATTAAAGACAATATCAAATCTAATAAAAACCGTGATAACTGGTATGCTGGAAATGTTGAAGAATATAAATTTCAGGGTAAACTGGTGTATGCTTTTAACCCAGACACAAAAGTGAGTGCTGATGGCGCTACCACAATTTTAACCAGCGAATGCATACAGCTTTGCCAGGTAGGTGGTTTCGGCGGACCGGCAATCAATCTATGCAATGGCGAAAACTTTTTTCAACAAGCTGTATTGGTTAGAGAGATTTGGAACAAATATTGATAAGTCAAAGCCCTCCCATGCACAGGTATTTAACTTCTACGTATTCTTCCAAACCATGCTTGCTGCCTTCGCGGCCAATGCCACTTTCCTTCATACCTCCAAACGGTGCTTCGGCATGCGATACTATGCCTTCATTAATGCCCACAATACCATATTCCAAAGCCTCAGCAATATGCCAGGTTCTTTTTAAGTTTTGAGTAAAAAAATAAGCAGCTAAACCATATTCTGTATCGTTGGCTAATTCAATGGCTTCCTCATCGGTAGTAAACTTATAGATAGCTGAAACAGGGCCAAAAATCTCTTCACTAAACAAAGCCATTTTTCGGTTGCAATCTTCAATAACAGTTGGCTGAAAAAACAATTTACCCAATTGGTGATTGGCTCCTCCTACCGTTATATTACCACCCTTTTTTACCGCATCCTTTATCAAACGGTTTACCTTTTTTATAGCATCCTTATCAATCAATGGTCCTATCAGCACTCCAGCATCAGTTCCATCTCCAACCTTCAGTGCGCTGACTGCTTTTCTATATTTTTTTATAAACGAGTTATAAATTTTATCCTGCACAAATATCCTGTTAACACAAACACAGGTCTGCCCGGCGTTTCGGTATTTACTGGCAATACTACCTTTCACTGCTACGTCAACATCGGCATCATCAAACACAATTAAGGGTGCATTGCCACCCAACTCCAACGAAACCTTTTTTACCGTAGAGGCGCTTTGCTGCATTAAAAGCTTACCAATTTTTGTACTTCCTGTAAACGAAATTTTCATTACCAACGGATGAGTGGTTAGCGTTTCTCCTATGCCCGCAGCATCCGTTGAAGTAATCACGTTTATGACTCCTGCAGGAATGCCTGCCTCGGCCGCCAGGTAAGCAAGCGCAAGTGCCGATAACGGTGTTTGAGATGCAGGCTTAATTACAACCGTGCACCCGGCTGCGATAGCCGGCGAAATTTTTCGGGTAATCATAGATACCGGAAAATTCCAGGGAGTAATAGCGCCTACCACACCAATCGGTTGGCGGATCGTTATAATTCTGCGATCATTTAAGGGAGTAGGAATCACCTCCCCATATATTCGTCTTGCCTCTTCGGCAAACCACTCAATAAACGAAGCACCATACACTATTTCTCCCTTTGCTTCTGCTACAGGTTTACCTTGCTCAGTAGTCATTAGGAGAGCAAGATCATCAGCGTTTGCCATCACCAACTCGTACCACTTTCTCATGAGCGCACCACGCTCTTTAGCTGTCTTGTTCTTCCATAAAGGAAAAGCTTTATCTGCAGCTTTTATGGCTACCTCTGTTTCGGCCTGCGTGCAATCGGCAACATTGGCTACCACCTCTCCATTAGCAGGATTTAAAACTTTAAATGTTTTACCCGACCGGGCAGATACCCACTTATTATTAATGAAAGATTGAGTTTGTAATAAATTGCTATTTTCTAACTTCATAACAAGTTTTTGTTTCAAGTTACAAACAACAGACCACCACTTTAACACAAGTGAAGTAAGGATGTAAAACCTGATACCACCTTAGACCTTTGCAAACTATAATTCTGATTATTCATGCTTGTTATCGGTCGTTTTAAGGTCAACTATCAACAGCTTTTGAGGCACTTATCCACCCAATTGTTGATCTTTTTAAACTAGTTAGAATACATTGCTATAACAATACCGGGTATGCTTTTTCTATAATATTTTAAGCCAACAGGCACGACTATATGAGTACAATTACCCTTGCCTAAGACCCGATTGCTTCCCTTTCAAACAGGAAGATCAAATCCATTGTTAAGAGCCCTGAAAAGACTGCAGAAGCTGTAAACCTTGTGTACGTTTCTGATACTGACGATGGAATAATCCGTAAAAAGAAGGG
>JANPPB010000798.1:0-7097 GCA_031428295.1 Segetibacter sp.
GCAACTCTGCTTGCATTTTTTGTGGGTATGTAGGGAGTAATGGAAGGCTTGTGAACATTAGATACGAGGTGATCGCCGGTGGCATTTATTGTTACGGTTTCATCGCCTGTTTTGCCCTCCGACCCAGGGGCGCCATTTGGCCAAAGCAGCATTTCTTTGGGTTCCTGCGCCATTAAAAATGCAGGAAAAATAAGTAACGCAACAAGCGTACAACCAGTCAGGAAATTTTTCATTGTAAATTTTTTTTACGGGAGTTGATATTAAAGAAAAGGAGGAAAAAATTATTTCTTCCTCCTTTTCTAAAGTTCTTCTTTCCAAAACTTATTTCATATTCTTGACCACCTCTTTTACGTATTGTATGCTTTGCGCAATTTCAGGGGCATTGTTCATCCAGTTGTATTCGTATTCGGCAAACATTGGTCCCTTAAAGTTTTGCCTCTTCAATTCTTCAAGAATTGATTTTATGTTGGATATACCAGTACCCCAGGGCACATCGTGCGGCCCGGCGGGGGCTTGTGGACGATTAGCATTCGGTGCTGGTCGTGTGCCTGCCTGTCCCGGTGCTGGTCTGCTCATTTGAAAAGCCGTGTATTCGGCACTTGGTTTTTCATGCATATCCTTCATGTGCAATTCAAAAATTCTTCCCTGCAGTTTTTTCATCATTGCAACCGGTTCAAGGCCTGAACGAACCCAATGCCCAACGTCTGCACAGGAGCCTAATCTTTTACTTAGTCCGGCGGTATATTTTATTAAGGTGTCAGCATCCCAATACCTTGATGGTCGTGGATGATTGTGTATGGCAACATTAATCCTGTATTGGTCGGCCAGCTTAGATACCATCTGCATCATTTCCGGTTCAGGCTCTGTGGCAAATTGTTTTAATCCCATACCTTTTAAAAACACAAAGAGTTGTTTCCAATCATCCTCTGTTCTTGGAGTAACAACACCATACGAAAGCATGGTGATACCTTTTTTCTTTAGTAGCTGTAATACCGAATCTATTTTCGATACCGGCATGTGAAAATCCATCGTGCCTTCTATACCGCCACCAATTTTTTGGCCGGGAAAGCCCTGCACGTATTTTATACCAATGCTGTCGGCTTTATTAAGTGCTTCTTCCAATGTAAACATCCTGAACGAATAAGTCTGTGTTCCTAATTTCCATCCGAGGGATTCAGGGGTTTTTTGTGCTGTTGCATTTTGAACAACACCTGCAATACCACAGGCAAATAATAACAGGAAGCTTTTTAAATAATTTTTCATCATGGTTGTAATTTGTTTTAAGATTCTAAAGATATTGCTTAAACAAACTTGAATTTTTATACTATTTTTTGTGTCCTATAGTTTTGTTGTTCACAATAAGTACTACCAATGCTATTAAGAAGAAACGGCGTAAGGATTGATAAAGGGTTTTGGTTCTTCCATCCTGTCATTAAAATTTCAGGCACAACCATAAAAGGGGTATTTCAGCACAACTTTATCAAAGTATAGTTGCTGCATTACGAGGTTTCAAACGTTATAATTTTTTTTTCTTAATCATTTTATGTTGAGTCACTTGTTATTCAATATATTGAACATTGATTGCCTTTCTTTTCATCCTAATCGATTTAATGCTTGTTTATGGGAGATATCCAGATTAAAAAATCCTCAAAAACCTATGATGCTGTAATAGTAGGCTCCGGCGCCGGTGGCGGAATGGCAGCTTATGTATTGGCTAATGCAGGTTTAAAAGTTTTAATGCTTGAAGCCGGACCGTTTTTCGATCCCGCCAAACACTCTTCTCAATTAAAATTCCCTTACGAATCGCCGCGAAGAGGCGCCGGTACAAAGGCCCGGGCTTTTGGTGATTTTGATGCCGCATTTGGGGGCTGGGAATTGGATGGGGAGCCCTATACCAAAAAAGACAATACCGAGTTTGACTGGTTCAGATCGAGAATGTTAGGCGGACGCACCAATCACTGGGGTAGAATATCGCTTCGTTTTGGGCCTGACGACTTTCAGCCAAATGATGGCGTAAGTGAAAGATGGCCGATTACGTATGAAGAAGTAAAACCCTTTTACGATAAGGTGGACAGGCTTATTGGTATTTATGGTACAGTGGAAGGCTTACCAAACGAGCCTGATGGCATTTTTCTACCGCCACCGCCGCCACGTTTACCAGAGCTGTTCATTATGAAAGGTGCCGCCAAAGCTGGTGTAAAAGTTATTCCGGGAAGGGGTTCTGTATTAACTGAGGCTTTACCCGGTAATAAAGAAAGAGGCGCTTGTTTTTACTGCGGACAATGTAATAGAAGTTGTAAGGTGTATGCTGATTTTTCAGCTTCGTCGTGCCTGGTAATACCAGCCATGAAAACAGGAAATCTTGAGCTGATTTCGAATGCTATGGTACGCGAGGTAATTACCGATAAAAACGGCCAGGCCACGGGTGTTTCTTACGTTAGTAAAGATGATATGCAGGAATACCAGGTTAATGGATCGACAATAATACTTGCAGCAAGCGCATGTGAGTCTGCCCGTATAATGTTAAACTCAAAATCTCAACGGTACCCCTCTGGTATTGCCAATGGCAGCGGACTGGTAGGAAAGTATTTGCAGGATTCTACGGGTGCTTCTCAATCGGGTATGCTTCCGCAATTGCTGGATCGTAAACGTTTTAACGAAGATGGAGCAGGCAGTATTCACATTTACGGCCCATGGATGCAGGATAACAAAAAGCTGGACTTTCCACGGGGATACCATATTGAATTTGGAGGCGGAATGGGTATGCCGGGTTATGGCTTTGGTGGTGGAGTAGCCAAGCTGAATGGACAACTGCCTGCCCGCGATGGATCTAAAAAAGAAGAGGGTGGTTACGGCGCATCGCTTAAAGATGACTATCGCCGTTTTTTTGGAACAACCTTTGGCATGGCAGGCCGCGGAGTAGGTATGGCCCGCTTAGATAATTATTGTGAAATTGATCCAAATGTGGTTGACAAATTTGGAATTCCTGTTTTACGCTTTCATTACAAATGGAACAACGACGAAATTAATCAGGCTAAGCACATGCAGGAGACCTTTACAGAAATAATACATGAAATGGGAGCTATACCTACCTCACAAAAACATGGCCCCGAAGATATGTGGGGTTTGGCAGCCCCGGGCCGTATCATTCACGAAGTTGGTACCGCCAGGATGGGTAATGATCCAAAAAAATCGGTACTTAACAAGTGGTGTCAGGCGCATGAATGCAAAAACCTTTTTGTAGTGGATGGGGCACCCACGGTGCAACAGTCTGACAAGAATGCTACATGGACCATTCTTGCATTGTCAATGCGAACTGCCGAATACATTGTAGACCAAAGCAAAAAACAAAACATTTCATAACATCCCTTTAATTATAGTTTATGAACAGGCGACAATCTTTAAAAACTCTGGGTATTGGCACTCTTTCAGCAGGTGTATTGTTAGAAGCATGTAAAACAAAAGCTGATGTTGATGCAGTGGCGGCAGTGGACGATGCAGCCACCGCCGACAGGCAGGCCGGGGAAGTGGAAAGGGATAAGAAACTTAACACCGAGAAGTTTTTTTCGACCCACGAAATGGCCACCATTACCATTCTTGCCGATATTATTATACCTAAGGATGATCATTCGGGCAGTGCATCGGATGCCAAAGTGCCTGAGTTTATTGAGTTTATTGTTAAGGACATGCCCGATAATCAGGTACCCATGCGGGGTGGCTTGCGCTGGTTAGACATGCAATGTTTAAACCGCTATAGCAACCCATTTAAAGACTGCAATACAAAACAGCAGATTGAAATGGTGGATGAAATGGCATACCCGGCAAAGGCAAAACCCGAAATGCAACAGGGTGTATCCTTTTTTAACCGCATGCGTAACCTGACAGCAAGTGGTTTTTACACAACAAAAATTGGCATTGACGATCTTGGATATGTAGGCAATCGCCCCAACAAATGGGAGGGTGTACCCGCAGACATTATAAAGCAATATGGGCTGGAAGATGTGAAATTTGGGTGAGCTTTTAAACGAACGGATTAAAAGCTTTGTCAAAAGTTTTCAGCGCAAAAAAGCTGCCTTAAATATTTGGTTTTTATGATACCGGCATTGGTTTTTTATGGTATCATCCTTGCTGCCTGCCCCGTCATTTTTGCGGGGTCGCAATCACTTCATCCTATTAGCTATGGGCATCTTCAGTCTTCATGGCAATGCTTAACTATTGACATTCGTTTATTAAATAATTGCAGGTAATGAAAACGAATGACAAAAAAACAAAAGAGTTTAACACTGCCAAATCTTTTAGGCAGATCAGGTATAGAATATAAAGGACATTCAAAGAATGACCTTTGATCAATTAAAAGATTATTAGGAGAAGACCAAGTTGAAACCAGGGACTACTTAATTCAAAAGCCTACGCCCAGGATGAGTAGTACCTCCTTTGGGATACGTTCAAGACCCGCCACGGCAGGGGCTGCATCTCACTGTAAATTATGGTTCTGGCTTAAACTCCTTTAAGCATTAGAATAAATTTTTAATCTTTGAATAAATAATGTGTGCCGCGGGGGACCCTGTGGACGTTATTCAATCCCCCCAAATCAAAATTCAACCGTTACCCTGCTTAGACTGTTCCTAAAACATATGACCAACTACAAAATACTTCACAGATAGAATTTCAACTAACGACAAAACTTTCGAAAAAATCAGCAATAGTTGCAAACCTAACTCGAAGTAGATCAGGAATCAATACCGCCAAACCCATTATTAAAAAGTGTTATCTGCATACGAATTACAGAATAACAACGTTTACATAACATATTTTATCAATTTTTAAGCAAGACAGATCAACCTCCCTGACTGCGATATGTTACTTTTGGGCCCCTAAATGAAACCTGTATCTACATTTTTTCTCATTGTTGTTTTTCTCCTTACAGGGGCAAATGTATTGGTTCATGCCAGTGCTTCTTTCAGTAACAACAATTGTTCGGGCACTCCGGGTATTAAAAAAATACTGGAGTCTGCAAAAGAAAATAATAAACAAGACTTTCTACAATCAAATAATACAGGTTCAGGAGAACAAAACGATATCCTGTTTTTTGTGGCAGATAAAGATGAGGAGCAACACGATATTACGCGTAGGGTTATGTCTCAAACCATTCCTCTTACTTCCTTTTTTTACGCTTTCATTCTTAATTATTCCGGTAACAGTACAAACGACCCGCACAGCTTTTACAAACTACCCTTCTTTACCGGCGCTTGCAAATACATTAAGCAGCGGTCACTACGAATTTAATTGGCACTGCCCGGTTACCAGGTTTGCCATATGCGTTTCTAACGGATGTATTCTTTACATCTCCCTTTAAATTAACGATTGATTTATTACCACGGTAACTGTTGGCGCTACACCATCAATGGATTTTCGATTCCGGTGCATCCCATCTTTTTAAACCCAATTAATAATATGAACAAAATTGTAATGTTTTTAAGCTTGTGCGCCATTGTAGGCAGTACAAGCTGCAAGTCTAAAAAAGAAACAAAGGAGGAAGTAATTAAGTATACCACTACCAGTCCTTTAAAAGTAGATACTTCCTTAGTTAAAGAGTTTGTTTCGCAGATTCGCTCAGTAAGAAACATAGAAATCAGAGCACAGGAAAAAGGCTACCTGCAAAAAATTTATGTAGACGAAGGACGGTATGTGAAAGCCGGGCAATTGCTGTTTCGCATTATGCCAACCATGTACGAGGCCGAAGTGTTGAAGGCCACGGCTGAAACCAAAGTTGCAGTTATAGAATTACAAAATACCAAACTGCTGGCCGACAAAAACATAGTTTCTAAAAACGAGCTGGCAATGGCCCAGGCTAAATTAGATGCTGCTAATGCTGAACTAAAGCTGGCAAAAATTCACCTGTCGTTTACAGAAATCAGGGCGCCATTTAGCGGAACAATAGACCGCATTCCATTAAAATTAGGAAGCCTGGTTGATGAAGGTCAATTACTTACCAGCTTGTCTGATAACAGCCAGATGTTTGTTTACTTCAATGTATCGGAACCGGAGTACCTCGATTATCAAACCAATCAAAAAAATCGCGGAAGCACTAAAGTCAATTTACTGCTTGCTAATAATCAGCCTTTGCATGCGCAGGGCGAAGTAGAAACTATTGAAAGTGAGTTTAACAGCGAAACAGGAAACATTGCTTTTAGGGCAAGGTTCCCCAACCCTGATAAGCTTTTAAGAAATGGCGAAACAGGAAAGGTGCTGATGACTGTTCCGTTACATAACGCCCTAATAATTCCCCAAAAAGCCACCTACGAAATACAGGATAAGAAATATGTTTTTGTAGTTGACAAAAATGGGGTGGTAAGCTCCCGAAACATTACTGTTGCCGGCCAGTTGCCCGACCTGTACATTGTTAGCAGCGGCCTGGCCGAAAACGACAAAATACTACTGGAAGGTGTGCAGAATGTAAAAGACGATAATAAGATTACTGCTGCCTACATATCACCCAAAGAGGTTGTTGCCCAATTGCGATTAAAAGCCGAATAGCGGTTCATCTAAAGACTACAAAACATGTTTAATAAATTTATACACAGGCCCGTTCTTTCAATTGTTATATCACTCGTTATAGTTTTTATGGGAGTACTGGCCATGACCAAGTTGCCCGTTACCCAGTTTCCTTCCATCTCACCACCAAAAGTTAATGTAACTGCCGAATACCCCGGAGCCAATGGGGAGCTTATGACCAAGGCTGTACTTATTCCCCTGGAAAGGGCCATTAATGGTATACCCGGAATGAAGTACATGGCCTCCGATGCCGGTAACGACGGCGAAGCAACCATACAGGTAGTATTTAACCTGGGTACCGACCCTAACATTGCAGCAGTTAACGTGCAAAACCGTGTGGCTTCGGTAGTTAATAAATTGCCGCCACTGGTAGTTAGAGAAGGGGTAAAGATCACCCGCGAAGAGTCGAACATGCTCATGTATGTAAACCTCTACAGTAACGATCCAAAAATGGATCAAAAGTTCCTGTTCAACTTTGCCGACATCAACATTTTATCCGAATTAAAAAGGGTGAATGGTGTAGGCTTTGCCGACATATTAGG
>JANPPB010000799.1:0-1832 GCA_031428295.1 Segetibacter sp.
CCCCACCATTCATCATTTTCTGGAATGGGATGAAACTGGGGGAGATAAAAGGCTATAGTTCTAATTGAAGCCACTGTTAAAAATTTAGAATGGGAGTATTAATCACTAGGATAATTAGACTAT
The DNA here is from genome assembly GCA_031428295.1 of Segetibacter sp. GTDB lineage: Bacteria > Bacteroidota > Bacteroidia > Chitinophagales > Chitinophagaceae > Segetibacter. Next base: position 124 of record JANPPB010000799.1, read on the forward strand.
TAATCAGAAGATTGTATGACATCTTTTACTGACTGTAGGTATGCGTGGCCCCATTTAAGGCATGGCTCCATGTGATTGCCTTCAGCCCATTCGTTCCATGCATTTATAAAAACAAAATTCTCTTCTTCGCTATAAGGGATAAAATCCTCCACAATCTTTTCCAGCCATATCTTAAATTTTTCAGGAGTACTATTATTTAAAACAAGGCTGGGATTGTTACCTCGACGGGCTGAATTATCCCACCCCGGCGTTATTCCAGGAAATAAAGTGTATCCAAATTCATTGATTGCCTTAAGATTCTGGTAACAGTAATCATAATCAATTAGGTTATAATGTAGGGTATCGTCTACCTCTTTTTTTGCTATTGACAGTTTTTCGAGAACTTTTTTTATTGTACCCTTACTCTTGAATTTCTGAAAGCGTCTTTTTTCCATCTCTTGGAAAATATCAATATTTCTACGTACACCAAATGGTTCGAAGTCTATTGCAGCATCAAAGCCATCATGTTTTCTTATACCTTTTACATATGAAAATACCATATGACATATGTAGAGTTCAAGGCCATGTTGAGCCGCCACTTTACGCCACGTGTCGGCAGTCTTTTTCGGGTCGGGAAGAAGAAATGTTTTGTAGATTATTATTACAGGTTTGTTGTTTACCCGTATGTAACGCGGATCTTTAAACACTTCAATCAGATATTCAATATGGTTTATATCGTCTTCTGTGCTATACTCCTGAGATAATAGTACATCCTGGTCCTGACCATCCCATCGCCTGGTCCAATTCTCGTTTGCCCAGCAAAGCATGAAAGGAAAATCAGGTTTCTTGGTTTGTAGTATTTCATTTACCGGCCGCTCAAGAACCCTCTTACCATTAAACCAATAGTGATAGTAACAAAAACCTTCGATACCATATAGCCTGGCTAATTCAGCCTGTTCAATTCTGGATTCTTCCAACCTCAGATCGTAAAAACCCAAATCGGCCGGTAGATGCGGCTGGTAATGACCCTCAAACAAAGGCTTAGCTTTGGAAACATTTCTCCACTCTGTAAAACCCTTACCCCACCATTTGTCGTTTTCCTGCACGGGATGAAATTGTGGAAGGTGAATAGCAATAGGCTTTAATTTAAAGTTCATTTTTGTCTATAGGATATCGTTAATAACAATGAAATAATTTTTCTAAAATCAATGCTATATTCTCTTTAAAATGAAGAGTCCAATACTTTTAGGAACTTTCAAATAATGCAATAGCATTATTATTTTTAATTTAAAACTAAACGTAGCTGCAGGTTTTAAACTTAATATACTGGCTCTATCATTGTTACAATAAGAGCCAACACCTAAATCTTCTAGCCTGTTAATTAAAAATGGTGATTCTTTTAAGTGTTTAAAAAGAATTTTTATTGTAGATGTATCCCAGTTACGGGTTACTGACATAAGGCTATTGTTTCTTATACGGTATTTTGCTGAAATATATTCGGAGTAAAGAATTTTGTATTTTTTCGAAATTCTTAACCACATATCATAGTCTTCAAATACAAGGTCTTCGTCAAAGAATCCTACTTCGTTATAACACTCTTTTTTTACCATTAATGACATAGCTGGCAAAAAATTACTTTCAATTAAATTTTCATAAATAAAACCGGTTGGTTTTGTTGCAAAACACCTGTATCGTTCTATAAATAAACCCTTCATCAGCGAACTATCCTC
>JANPPB010000800.1:0-1639 GCA_031428295.1 Segetibacter sp.
TTTTCGAGGGTGGTAAGCAATGTTTGGTAGGTCATATTATTTTTTGAGGTTGCGTAATTCTTCCAGCCGGGCTATGTCCCACAGGTCTTTTTCCCTGCGGGAAAGTAATTTCATCTCCTTAAGATATTCGTAAGGAACAATATTGATAAAAATCTCTTCACTTATTTTAAAAATTGATTTGTTCAATTCAGCATCATCAAAAGAAAGGTTTTTATGAACGATGGTAATGATGTCCATCTTATCTGTATCGGAACCAACGGTACTCATAAAATACCCTAAAAAATCTTCGTTATGTAAAGGCTCAACTTCCTCCGGGGAATAATTCATACAGAGTAAGGTATTGATGAAAGCCAATTTGTTTTCGTTAGTGGGAGCTATCCAAATATCCATGTCGTTGGTATTTCGGGAATAACCATAAAAGTTTACCGCATAACCACCAATAAGCAGGTATCGTAACCCTGTCTGCTGAGCACAAGTAAGAAACAATAAGAACTCCTTATTTAGGATGTCCATTTTTGTGTATGATTATTTTGCGTTGGGTATTAACGGCAGGCCGAAAGGTTTTGGTCCATTGCTGCATTTTATACAGTTCAATAAAACGGGATGTAGCAGTGGAGTCAATCAATAGCTGCCTGTGATACAGCTCCTGCTCTTCGAACGATTTAAATATTTTGATTGAACGTTCCATCTTTTAAAATTAGAAATTTCTATGTTCCTGAACCCAGCCGCGAATGTAACCTGCTATATCTGCTGTTGGAGTGCCGGGGGCAAACAGTTTGCCTACACCCATTTCGTTTAAAGCCTGCATATCATCCCCTGGTATAATTCCTCCTCCTGTAAGCAATACATCGTTCATTTCTTTCTCCTTCATCAGGTTGATGATTTTTGGAAAGACAGTCATGTGGGCACCACTTAAAATGCTAACACCTATGGCATCCACATCTTCCTGAAGGGCGGCATTTACTACCATCTCGGGTGTTTGGCGCAGGCCGGTATAAATTACTTCCATGCCCGCATCCCGCAAGGCGGTGGCAATAACTTTGGCGCCACGATCGTGTCCGTCCAAACCAACTTTTGCTACCAGTACTCTTAAAGGTCTTTTGTTTGCCACTTGATTGTTTGCAAATGTTTAGGTGGTAAATGTAATAAATGATTGTTCAACCTAAGAGTAGCTATTGTAGGAGCAGGGCAACGCATTAAAACTGCATTAAGCCCAAAGGGCTAAAATATACCTGGCCACCGGTGAAGCCGGTGGACAATTATTATCATATTCTCCGGGCAAGCCTGAAAAACTTGAATAGGTTGCATGTATTTTTCTACTTCACTTTTTTGTCTTCTTTTATTCAACCCTACTTAGGGTTGAGGTATGCGGATTTGCATTTTTACTCATGGGTTGCACCCATGGCTATTTACATTTAAAGCCCGAAGGGCTTATTAAAACCACAGTAACATTTAATGCGTTTGATCTGATTGTAGTGGCACAACAAGATGCAGTATAAAAGGCTTCCATGGACCGGTACCGTACAAGAGAGTGACCCCGCATGTCTGAGGGGGCAAGCAGCAAGAGAAGCTACGGATGGTTACGATTGCTTGTTACCAAAAAACCTTACAAAATACTACCACTACGCATACCTTTTTT
>JANPPB010000801.1:0-2978 GCA_031428295.1 Segetibacter sp.
CCAATATTGGTTAGTGCAACAGCCGAAGCTATACAAATCGGAATTAAAAATTTTTGCTTCATATTGAGGTTTTTAAGTGGTGATTACTTTTAAATTTTGAGGATCCCATTGAATGATCTTGTTGTTAAAATAACTGTCGTTACACAATAAGGCAGGTGCAGCGGCCCTGTAACCAAACAACGCATCTTCAACAACATTTCCTTTGTTGCGTATGGCTGTTGCCCAATTATAAAAATGGTCAAAGTGTGCTCCATTATAACCCTTCTCCGCAGAATATGCCATTTCCTCCGGGGGAACCATCATTTTGCGATTATATACATATTCCTTTCCTTCGGGAGTGTTGTTTTTTGTTTTCATCAACGGATCATTTTCATCAACACGATTACTGTTTCTAAAGAGTGTTACTTTATCCCACTCTACAGTCATAGCGCCTTCGCTGCCTACCATGCGCAGGTAATTTGTTCCACCGGTACCATCTATAAAATTTACCCTGCACGAAAGATTGAAAGCAGGATGAGCTTTGGTTTCAGGATAATCAAACATGCCAAGCATAACATCAGGCACTTCCCTCCCATCCTTCCAATAACGTAAACCGCCTGTCGCCATTATTTTATCAGGACCGAGTGAACCCGTTACAAAATGCAGGCTCGAAAATAAGTGAACAAACAAGTCTCCTGAAACGCCCGTTCCATAATCGCGGTAATTTCTCCAGCGGAAAAAACGGGTGGCATCAAAAGGTCTTTTGGTGGTGTTTTCCAGGAACCTGTCCCATCCTACCGTTGCGGGAGAAGCATCGGCAGGAATAGGATATTGCCACGCTCCCTGTGGAGACATTCGTGCATAGAAAGCTTCAGCATAATTTAGTTGTCCTATAGCTCCGTCTTTCAGTAATTGTTTTGCCTTTTCGTTTCCCAACGAACTCATCCCCTGGCTGCCTACTTGTAAAACCACTTTGTTTTTAGCCTGGGCAGCAATAACGGAAGGCCCTTCACTAATATCATGAACCATCGGCTTTTCTACATACACAGATTTGCCTTTGTTCATAGCCGCTATTGATATGTCTTTATGCCAATGATCGGGGGTTGCAATAATGACAGCATCAATATCTTTCCGCTCTAATATTTCCTTGTAATCACGGGTAGTATAAATGTCGTTACCCCAGCGTTTCTTTGCTTCGGCAAGCCGTCCATCGTACAGGTCGCATACAGCAACCAGTTTTATACCCGGTACCGTTAGCGCAGTGGTAGCATCCGCTACACCCATGCCCCCGGAGCCAATTAATGCAATTTGCAATTGGTCGTTGGCTGCAAATTTTTGCTGGTCGCGAAGCATTTCTTCAAAGTTTCGCTTTCGATCTTTGGCAGTAACAATTGCAGGAAGCATGGTAGCCCCAACAATCCCTTTCGTAAATTTTGTAAGAAAGGACCGCCTTGAATTTTCTTCATTGTTTGGCATAATCGTATGTAAATTTTATTTAAGAATGATGGTTCCGGCATTAGCTTCTTTACTGTGTGCACTCATCTTTTTATTTGGCTTCTGTAATACTCATATTTGTTAAGAAGAAGGTTTACCACAGAGAAAAACAAGAGCTTTTCACAGAGAACACAAAGAGAGTTTCTGGTTTTCTCTTTGTTTCTTTCTTTGTGTGCTCTGTGGTTATCATTTTTTAAAAAAGTAATTATTTGTGTACACAATGTAACTCTGGTTCGGTTGTACTTTTTTCTACAAGGTCATCCCAAATAAGGTTATAAATATTTTACTTTAAAGCCAGCCTCTCCACTTAAGGCATCAAATTCACGATCTCCGGTTATAAGGGTAGATTTTCTTTTTATAGTTAATGCAGCGGCAAAAGCATCTGCATACGATAGGGAATACTTTGCTTTTATGTTGGCAGCAGCTAATGTGTGCTCAAAATCAACTTCCAGAATATGTATAGGAAATTTGAACAATGCTATCCATGCTGCCTCAGCTTTAATCACGCCATCTTTTCGAACAGACATGTAGTAAACTTCTCCCGCATTTATACAGCTCATATAAAGTTCAAGCCTGTTAGCGGCAGCTTCGTTAAGATAGGCTTTAACCTTTTCACCACCTTCTTCATTTCTAAAAAAAGCAAGCATTGCATAGCTATCCAAAACATAGTCAGGCATGCTCTATTTTGTTTTTTTATTGGTTTTGGCCAGGAAATTTAGCTTACGTTCCTCAAGCTGTTTCTCCTCCTCCTTGGCTTTTTTCATATCTGCTTTCAAATTTCCATCGGAGTTTAAGATTCCCATAAATGATTTGAAATAATCTTCATTCATAGCCCGTAAAATCACACCATTTGAAGCCTCTTCAAAAATTACTTTTACTCCCGATTGAATTCCGTATTTATTTCTAATTCTTTTAGGTATAAGCAATTGACCCTTTGAAGTCAAAACTGAAGTTTCCATACTTTAAAATATTTAATGTGAAAGTACGAAAGTATTACAAAAAGGAAGTGTGTTACTTTAATTGAAAGGAAGCTTATACTTCATATAAGAAGATGTACACTTTTTCCTCTCATCCACTATTAACCTCAACTTTTTTCTATCAACTATCATCTACCATCCATCATCTCCTCTTACACTTTAATATAAATTCTTCGTTTATTAAGCCACCAACCTACCACCCAACACAACAGCATATAAGTGATTGCAAACAAAAACGAACCCATCGATCCCGGCGCAATAGCCTGGAAAATACTTGTATTGATTGCTTGAAAAAGTCCTTCTCCCGGAGCTACATTTATCATATAAACCACCGTTATCAATACCTCAGACAATATGTAAATAAAGAGTGGGTTCTTACCTAAAATCAAAAAGAATTCGGTCCAGTTTGCTTTGTTGTAATTTTTAATTTCAAGAGAAAATATCAGGGTTGATATAATAAGCAAATCGATACCAGTAGTAAGCAAAACAAATGGGCTGGACCATAATTTTTTGTTGATGGGAAAAACC
>JANPPB010000802.1:0-2619 GCA_031428295.1 Segetibacter sp.
GCCTGCATTTCGGGGATCATTTTTAGCACCAATGCATGTGGCAACACATTACCCGTTTCAATTCCTTTTCTAAAATAAACAATCGCACTGTCGGCCCAGGCCGAAAAACTACTTAAACGTTGTAACCAGTCATCATAATCCTTAACAGTTTTAAACGGCTGGTTGCCAGAGCCGCTGCCCAATTGCCCAAGTGTTAAGGGTAAAGCATAAAATTGGTTGGCGGGCATAAGATTGTCATTGTAGGTTAGCCCTTCAAGGTTCATATCCATTTCCCTTTTAAAAATGTCGAAGCTTATTTTGTCTGATTCACTTAAAGTTTCGCGGTCGTATTTGCTAATGTAATTTTTATATAGGGTGAAGAAGGAGCGAAGACTATCGCGATAACTATTTGTAAAGTCGGTGGGTAGCAGGTTATTATACCGGGTATCTCCAATAGCCGTTGCTTCCAATGGAAATAATTTCAGGCGGCCCTCCCAGTAATTATTAAACAGGGCAGCCAGTTCTGTATTGTTCGATTTTGTGGGATTGGTATTACTAAGTTTACAGCCTGTGGCAAAAATTGCCATAAGGAGGATTGCGATTAATGATCTCATTACTGCGATATGGTGGTTTAGGAAAATGGAGGGAAGATAATAAAAGTATAAATGGAGGGCCGTGGGAAATGTGCCGATAAAAGATAGAATAACAGAAATAAACCTAACCTAATGGGGGGATTGCGATTTTATAACACCACTTCTTAAATTCTAAAAGTCAGTCAATTAGTAAAGGGGATAGTTTTTTGTTGCACGGGAGGAAGTTGATATACGACCACTTCGGCTCTTGCGTATGTTTTTTATTCCTTCTTTTTTTATAATGGTGTAGTGGTGCAGCGCACCTCACTATTTGTAGAAATTCATTCCATCATTCCAATTTAGGTGCAGCGCACCGTAATATTATTTCCATTTGAATGCATCTTCAAAATATCGCGGTGCGATGCACCTTATTAATAAATGAAACTTTGGTTCTACAAATATTAGCGGTGCACTGCACCTTAAATATTACGGCGCGATCCGCCTTTAAGGAGTTTTGCATCAGTTATATCCACAATACATAAAAATAAAGTTTGTTGGTGTATACTTTTTTTGTTGCGCCGTAGAATCAGGGGGAATTCGGAATACACCCAAATCCACTGTTTCAGGCCTACTTACTGTACCATTCATTATATTCTCAATCAAAACAAAAGCTTTATTACATTTGCTGTTCAACTTTTTTACATGGAATACAATACCGATAGAAACCATTTGACAATGAAGGAATATGGAAGGCATATTCAACGAATGGTAGAGCATGTGTTAACGATAGAAGACAGGCAAAAACGGCAGCAACAGGCACAAGTGGTGATAGAACTGATGGGATTTTTGAACCCGCATCTTAAAAATGTAGAAGATTTTAGGCATTTACTTTGGGACCACTTGTTTTTTGTGAGCGATTTTAAATTAGATGTTGATTGTCCCTACCCTATACCAACCCGCGAAACTTACAAACAAAAACCCGACCCCTTACCTTACCCAAAACGCAAACCCAGGTACTCGCATTTGGGTAAGAACCTCGAAATAATAATCAATAAAGCTTTAAAAGAAGAGAACCCCGAAAAGCGTGTTGGCTTTGCAAATGCAATTGCTTATTACATGAAACTTGCTTACAGCAACTGGCACAAGGAGTTGGTGCACGACGATGGTATACGTGCTGAGCTAAACATTATTACCGATGGCAAGCTGGAGTTTGATAGCACCCCGTTTGTAAAACATTACCGCACCGTAGAAGGCCGCGATGCAAGAAGCGGCAACACTTATGGGGAGAACAGGTTTAAGCGCAACAATAACGCCGGAGGTCCTTTTCAAAGAAACTCAAGAGATACAAGAGATACTGGCAGCCGCAACGCAGGCCCCGGTAATAGCAGGGATAACCGCAGCCCCGGCAACAATAGCGGAGTTAATCGCGACAGCCGCAATAATAAATTTGGTGGTAAGAAAAATAGATTTTTGTGAGTTGTTTTGAGGTAAAAGGCGGCAAAAAACTGTTTGGAGAAATTACCCCGCAGGGTGCAAAAAATGAAGCCCTGCAAATTATTTCCGCAGTGTTATTGACGGCCGAAAAAGTTACCATCAATAATATTCCCGATATTACCGATGTTAATCTTCAAATTGAATTACTACACGAGTTAGGTGTTAAGGTGGACCGTGTATCCCGCGACACCTGCATCTTCCAGGCCGATACCGTTAACGTTGATCATTTAAGCTCCGACGATTTTAGAAAGAAAAGCGGCCGGTTAAGAGGCTCTGTAATGTTGGCGGGCCCTATGCTGGCACGCTTTAAAAAAGCCTATTTACCAAAACCCGGTGGCGATAAAATTGGTCGCAGAAAATTAGATACACATATCATAGGTTTTGAAAAGCTGGGAGCAAGGTTTCAGTTCGATGAAAACCACCATTATTACCAATTAACAACCAACCAGCTTACAGGCACAACCATGTTGCTGGATGAACCATCAGTAACCGGTACCGCTAACATTATTATGGCGGCTGTTTTGGCTGAAGGCGTTACCTCCATTTACAATGCAGCCTGCGAGCCCTATATTCA
>JANPPB010000803.1:0-3772 GCA_031428295.1 Segetibacter sp.
CCTGTATCAGGTTAAAGCGCTCATACTCCAAAAAATCTGCCCCGGCCGTAGGCACCATTAAAACTGCAAAGCCATAATGGCCATACGAAACTACCGGCATATCGCGGTGGAGTGCCGGGCTGTACCACGATGTTATTTCTCGTCTCATGGATAGTAAATTTAAGGTGATGTAAAACGCAGTGAAAGATAATGGTGATTATGTTTCCAGCCATGGGATGCTCTTCAACATCCTTGTGTCACTCTCTTGTACTTTCTGGAATTCTATTGGGCAAATATTCCAGTATAATTCAATCTCACTGGTTCTGTTTGTTTTTAGTTTAAAACCTTTTCCATCTCCGCCACAATCTTCATCGTCTCCACACTTACTGTACATACCCGCATCAACAAATCAATCACCTGCTCTTTATAATCAGCAAACTTGTAGGTGTTGAACTTCTCTGCTATGGTTGGGTCGCCGGGTTTCTTTTCTTTGTATTGGTCGAGTATCCACTCTAACGCGCTGCGGTTACCAAGTTTGTAGGTCCAGGCTATTGGTGGTATGCCGTGCAGTTCGGTGTTGTCGTCTAATACAATTGTTCCTATATCTTTTAGTGCCTTCAGTTTTGCCTTTGGGTTCTCTTTCGGTGCAATCTCTTTTCGCTCAAGTTTAAAAGGCTCTGCTTTTTCAAAATCTATATGCAGGTTCATTAATTGCTCTCCCCAATGTACCCATTTATAGAAATCTTTGTACAAGAGTATTCTTGGAAATTCTTGCTTCAGGTTAAGTGCATACTTCTTACGATATACCGGATTGTGCAGTACTGCATAAACGTAGTGAAGTATCTCTTCTTCATTAATTAGTCCGTCTTTGTAATAACCTTTGAATAAGTTGATTGCCCATTTGGAAATGTTGATTTCTTTCTTACCATCTTGAGTGTAAGTGTACAGTGGCAGGCACTGGCATCCGGCAGGCAGGCAGTTTAAATCAACAACATACTTTGAGCCGAGTACATGAAAGTCTTTAGGATTTGCTAATCCCGGTATGATAATGCATCTTCGTCCTGAGCCTTTATCAAATTCACTCCACCGGTAAACACGAGAATTAAGCTGCTTGTTTACGTACACTGCTCTTAATGAATAAGGTCGTAAGATTGCTTCTGAAACAGAATTTTTATCGAAGGTTATTTGAACATTAGCATCTAAATGCCCCACTAAATCACTATCCCATTTTATGTTGTTTGTCGCAATTCCTGTGATTCTTCTTTGCTCGTACGATGTGATTAGAAAGTTTATTTTCTCAACGAGGCGGTCTTCACTAAAATCATAACACCACTCTTGCCTGTCAGTTTCTAAACCTCTTGAAAAATACTTAAAGATTGCCTCCTCGCTTTTACCGGCTTTTACATTCTTAACAATAAGCGGCATTAGCTCATCCCATGTGTTCTCAACCTGGTTTATCCAATTGTGAAGTTTGTCAGGCACTATAATATCAAACTCATGCTCAAGTTCTTTAACACTCATTTCTGCTAACCACTCAAGTTTCTCTTTTGCCGTATCCATTTCAGGTCTTCGTATATAATGTATTCTCGTATTTTCTACTGAGTAGTATGATTTGGACTTATAAACAACTACCGGTTCCTCGACAATAAAAAATTCTCTTTTGAGTTCTTTGAATTCCTTCTTCGTTTCAGCAATCAGTATATTATTTTTCTTCACCAAAAAGAGAATAGCAACACCCGTTTGTATTCCAAAAACATTGTTCTTAGTACCTGATAATTTTGGGTTGACTCTTACATCTCCACCCAAATCAATAATGTATATGTGATTGAATTCACTGGCTACTAATTTCCTAAAACCATCAAAAGCCCTTCCATCAATAAAACTTCTATTAGTAATTAACGCTATTATTCCATTGTCCTCAATCCTGTCCATTGCCCAGCGATAAAACCTTGTGTACATATCATATACCACAATCTGATTTTGAGCAGTTCCTTGCTTTATGAAAGTATCCTTTATGCGTTTATCGATTTCCTTGTAAGCTCTATTCGCGTTTTGATAATTATAATTTTCCTGCTTTGCATTATAAGGCGGATTACCAATAATCACACTTATCTTTTTTTCATTTTGCTTTTTTATACGTGTGGTATTTTCTGTGCTCAAACTAAACATGTCAGCCTGAATAAGATTTCGACCTGCCTTATCAAGTGTATCAACAAAACATAAATTATCGAACTGCTCATACTCACCCATCTTTTGTTTATAGGTGTATTCAATATTTAAGTTGGCAATGTAGTAAGGCAATATGGCTACTTCATTTGCATGAAGCTCATGTTTGTATTTGTGTTTCAGCTTGGCCTTTGGCAGGTAATCTATAATGTCGGTAATAAATGTACCGGTGCCGGTAGCGGGGTCCAGTATCTCAACGTTTTTATCGCCCAATGTTTTACCAAAATGCTTGTGCAGTAAGTAATCGGTGCTGCGTATCATAAACTGCACTATCTCGTTGGGCGTGTACACAATGCCCAGCCTGTCGGCAGCTTTAGGGTTATAGCCTTTGTAAAAATTCTCATACACCACCTTTAAGAACTTCTGCTTTTCGTGGTGGTCGGCAATAGAAGCGGCACGTGCATTTATGGTGTCATAATAGTGTTTGATGCTGCCTAACGTCTGACGTCTCACGGCTCCTGTAAAAAAAGTTTCTATTACCCTGTTTAGCTCACGTGCTATATTGTTTTCCTGGTGAAAGTGTGGCTCATCAAAAATGGTGTTGAAGATGTCGGCGCTTAGTATGTGCTGTATCATCATCTCCTTTACATCATCTGCACTTATCTCGGGGTTTATACTTGCCTTTGCCATTTCGAGGAAACCCGTTTGCGCTCTTTGTAATTCTGTATTGGTTTTTTGCTCCTTCTCTATAATATCCCTGATAGCCAGGGTAACTTTCGGTATGTCTTCTTTAAAATGTTCTATCGCTTCTCGAAAATCATGAACCTCCGGTCTTTCATAAGACAAGAATTTTGTAAGTACTACATGCAGATCGGCTTCGATCCGCATGTCTTTTCGCATTACCTCCTCTCCATGCTGATACAACACGGCGGTCTGCGAATCTTCGAATAATATATTATCGCTGGGGTAACCTTTTTCAAATTTCTTCCTTATCTCTTCATTAATATCATCGCTTTCATCTTTGCTTTCCCAATAACCCCAATCGTTGCGAATGCTGTCTTTAATAGTTCCATCGGGTGTAATGATTCTTCCTTGTTTGTTTTTTGTGGAGATCTCTGCTATCAGCATTAGGTCTTTGCTGTGTGCGTATTCGTTGAGGAGGTAATAAAAAGCATTTCGTATTGCCGTTTCTTTTTTGCTGCCGCCATAATGTATAATCTTTTCGAGCTCTTTATGGTATTGCTGAATGGCGTAAACGCTCATAAGTTAGAAAAGGTTTAGAACCAAATATATAAGAAAAGGAAGAGGTTGGCTAAGTGTATCAGAAACTGGTAGATCTTTCATGAATTACCCAATCTTCTAATTCTAGAAATATGAAAGACCTACCTGGTGGTTTAGTTTGGAGTCACGAAAGTGTGGCCTTCTTGATTTCTTTCCATAAATCTCTAAAACACTGGGCGGCATAACTGCTGTTTGCATAGGTTGCCACAGGTGCCAGTTGGATACCCATCTTCTCAACATCGCTGAGGTAAGGAATGTAATTTTTAAAAAAGGTTTTATTGCGATGGTATTCATTCAATACTTCGTGGTGCATGTTCTTGCGGTGGTCTACCATGCTAAAAAATCC
>JANPPB010000804.1:0-1549 GCA_031428295.1 Segetibacter sp.
CAAACTATCACCCAAATACCTCATGGCTGCATAGCATGTTAACAACTTGGTATTGCTTGCCGGTATACAAAGCTTTTCTCCATTGTGCTCGTACAAAGGTTTATTGGTAGTGGCATCGTATACGGCAATGCCCACATGGGCCATAGAAAAATCCGGCTTTGATAAAATGGCAACATTGGCTTGCTTTCCAATCTTATGTTGCAGGGAGCAAGACATAAGTAAGCCTGACATTATACCAATACAAAACATCCAATTCAGCAATATTAGTATAGGTTTCATTTGACAGGGATAAGGGTTGAAAGATTGAGCCCGGGGAGAATTGTTGTACATCATCAAAGCATTTCGGCTGTTGTTTGAGTAGCAAAAATTGATGGAAACTTACTGCCGCTCTGCAGCCCTTAACCAACGCTCGGGGTATTCATTTCGCGAAGCAACCACATAGTCGTAATGACTGCATGCTACCATATTTCCATTGGGAACTTCCATCCACCAACGACCGGTTTTTTTGCTCTGTAAAAAGGTGGTAGCTACCTCCGAAAAAGCCATGGTGTATTCATTAAAATCATTTCGGTCTTCCAGCTTCGCTTCTAACTTGCCTTTGCCAATACCATCCATTAAATACCAAAGCATGTGGGCTATTTGCTTGGCCGTTAAATTATGCTCATCCTGGTCGGGTAAATATCCATAAATACCAATGGTGTTTACATGCTGGCTCATACCTGCATATTGCATTAAGGTACACGCCTCCTCTCCGTTAAAACCATTTGGTGTAAGACGATTGGCCGGAGCGTGGCTGTGCTGTATGGCAGAAATATCGAAGCTAAATAAATGACTGTTTCTTATTACAGGCTCCATTTCTTCAATGTTCTCTTTCACTTTACCAACCCTAAAACAATCAAAGCGAAGTTTATCGATGGTTTCGAGCATGGTGGGGTGTACAAAATAACTTTGAAAACCAATGTGGTTATAATGCCTGATGAAGTTGGGCTCGCCTGTAAGTAACTCCATTAAAAATTTATCTGCCGGTACAATGCTCTCCATATCAAGGTCAATTTTTGCATCAACACAAGTAGCTTCAATAATTTGTTCGCGGTCTGCATATGCCTTGTATTGGCCAAGGGTCAGGTCATGACTTCCGCCTAATATTACTACCCGTTTGTTAAGAGCCAGCAGCTCTTTAACCGCAATTTTTAACGCAGCCACAGTATCGCCAAGATTTGCGCCACTTTTAATGTTTCCAATATCTGCCACCTTAACATCCTGGTGCCAATGAAAGAGTGAATAGAATTCTTTACGTATCGCATCAGGCCCACTGCTACCCGTTCCAAATGGAGATACACCCCGTGTTTCGGCGCAACCCACCAATACCATATCAGCGGCTTCAATATCTGGCAGGAACGATTCGTTTACGCTGATATGCCTACCCAGTTGTGTATCCTTAAAGCCTTCATCGTCGTTTAACTCGTACACATTAATTGGTTCTATAAAATCTATGATCGATTCAAGTGAATGCATGATTGTTGGTTTTGAAACAAACTTAGTGCAATAC
>JANPPB010000805.1:0-4008 GCA_031428295.1 Segetibacter sp.
AGTACACTTCGGCTATCGACGATATTGAAATTATTCACACGGCTCACAACCGGGTTGGTTTTGCAGGTGGTGCGGTGTTAGCCGCAGAGTTTTTAGCAGGCAAAAAAGGAATTTATTCAATGAAAGATGTGCTGGGTTTATAATAAAAATGAAACAGCCCATTATCTAAAGCTTAATATTCCAGCCCAATTTATATTGCAAACTATTGGAGAAGCCGTTGCTGCCGGCATTATCCCATCCTTCATAATTTACTGCGGCCTCCAGTCCCAATAGGTTTGCACCGGCACCAAATCCTCTCAGGTTATGCACTTCATTAGTGCCTTTAATGTTGTCTTTTATCGTTGCCCTGCCCAAATCGGCATTTACAAATAGTTTCTTGCTAAACAAGTATTGGCGTAAACCAATCTTAAATGGTTTCACTGATAAGTTTTCATAATCACCTCTACCAAAATAATAAGCATATCCTGTTGAAGCTACCAGGTAAGTCTTGCCCAAACCAATTCCACCTTTTATCTCTGCTCCTACCCCCTTAGAATAATTATTGCCAAAGCTGCCTTTGGGATTACTATAAACAACGCTTCCACCTAAAATAAATCCCGGCTTTTTTACCTGAGCATGTAGTACACCAACAGCTAAAAAAGAGGCTACAAAAAGTACGGATGAGGTGTGGAAGGAATTTTTCATGGTGAATGATTTGCGTAATACAATTTATTAAATCATACACCACACTTAACGGCAAAAGCGCTTATTTTACAACCTTTAACTTTCGTTTGTATGTTATCAATGAAAACCCAGTATGCGTTGCAGGCACTTATGTACATGGCGCAGGAGAAACGGGATACACCGGTGTTGATTGCTGAAATTGCTGTCAAAAAAAATATCCCCCTCAAGTTTCTTGAAAACATATTGCTTCAACTTAAAAACTCGGGTATTTTAGCCAGTAAAAAAGGAAAGGGCGGAGGTTATTTTTTTGCGCATCCACCGGAGAGCATACGATTGGCAACCATTATGCGTTTAATTGATGGCCCAATAGCATTGCTTCCCTGTGTTAGTCTTAATTTTTATGCTAAGTGTAAAAATTGCGACGAAAACTTTTGCGGTTTAAATAAGGTTATGATACAGGTAAGAGATGCTTCACTCGCCATTTTAGAAACCCAAACTGTTGCAGACATCGCAAAACAAAAACCTGATTAGAAAAGTAAAATTGATTAACCTATGTTAGAAAAGAAAGCCCCGGCACTGAGAAAAAGTATGGTTGCCTTATCAGTTATAGCGTTGCCTTTTTTTGCCCTGGCCCAGCAAGCAAAAAACGAATTTAAAGTAAACTTGTCCTCCTTTGTTACCAAAGGTTTCGGCGTACAGTACGAGCGACAAATTGGTAAAAAATTTACAGTGGCTTTGGGATATTCAATGATACCAGAGGGGAAAATAGCCTTTCAATCGGTTATTGAAAATCTTATAGACAATCCCGATGTTAAGGTGGGCGACTTTAGATTGGGTACCTCAATCATTACTCCGGAACTGAGATACTATGTTGGTAAAAAAGGAGCATTCCATGGTTTTTACCTGGCACCGTATGGCAGATTTTCAACGTATACCATGCAGGTGCCTGTAAGTTTTAATGCAACCATAGATAAGCGTACTGCTTTGTTCGATGGAAAGATAACAAACAGCCTTGTTGGGTTAATGTTGGGCAGCAACTTTAAATTAAGCAAAAGACTCACCCTTGACTGGTGGATATTGGGTGCAGGCATTGGCTCAGCCTCCGGAAACCTGGTGGCCGCAATAGCATTAAACCCACTTGAACAAAAGAATCTTAAAGACGAACTGGACAGTATAGACGTGCCTTTTACTACAACTGAAAATACCGTCAACAGTAATGGCGCAACGGTAAAAACAACCGGCAGCATGGCCGGTATCAGGGGACTTGGCTTTAACCTTGGCATCAGGTTTTAATTAGCTAACAATAGCCCCCAAAGGGTCCATATCAATACAAAACTCTGCCGAAACGCTTTATCAACAAAAGCATTTCGGCAGCTTCTTTTTATCCCTTCTCTATATTTTTCAGCATATCCTCTGTCATCCCTGACAGATCATATTCAGGCTTCCATCCCCAATCTTTTTGTGCAGCGGTATCATCAATACTTTGGGGCCAGCTATCAGCTATTTGCTGGCGGCTATCCGGCTCGTAGGTAATAGTAAAATCAGGTATGTGCTTCTTAATTTCGTTAGCAATTTCCTTTGGCGAAAAGCTCATTCCATTCAGGTTGTACGACGATCGTACGGTAAGTTTATCAGCATCCGCATGCATCAGGTCAATAGTTGCCCGTATGGCATCGGGCATATACATCATGGGCAAATAAGTATCTTCTTTTAAAAACGAATTGTACGTTTTCTTATTGATAGCATCGTGAAAAATTTCGATGGCATAATCGGTGGTACCACCTCCCGGCTGCGACTTATAACTAATGAGCCCCGGGTAGCGCAGGCTGCGTATATCCACATTGTAGCGATGGTAGTAATAGTCGCACCAAAGTTCTCCCGCAAACTTGCTTATGCCATAAATGGTAGAAGGCTCAATTATGGTGTGCTGTGCTGTGTCAATCTTTGGCGTACTCGGTCCAAACACGGCAATACTGCTGGGCCAGTAAACTTTATGCAGGTTTTCCTCCTTAGCTACGTCCAATACATTCAACAGGCTTCGCATGTTAATGTGCCATGCCAGCAATGGGTTTTTCTCTCCCGTAGCGCTTAATATAGCCGCCAGCAAATACACCTGCGTAATGTTATAACGCAACACCAGCACATGCAGGGTTTCCTTGTTCATAATATCCAGCGATATGTAAGGCCCGCTGCCTTTCAGTAAAGGATGTTCTTCACGCAAGTCGCTTGCAATTACGGCAGCTTCTCCATACATTTTTCTTAATTGAAGCGTAAGTTCCACTCCAATTTGCCCGCAGGCACCCACCACTAAAATTTTTTCATTTCTGTTTGGCATGTCAAATCATTTTTATCTCCTGGTATAAAGCCAGGATTATTTTTTGGTAACCGGCAAATATTTTCATGGAGTCTTTTGTTGTGGCTCCCCCGCAAACTTGCGGGGTCACACCCTTGTACATAAACTTTTCATGGCAACATTCATAACCCGGCATACAAAATTACAAGGGGCGCAAAGAAACAAAGATTAGCATTTGTTTCAACCATTTTACTAACCTTTGCCATCCCTAAATAACAATAGAAACTCATGGAATTTTTAAAAGAGCTTTTTAAATCACAATCGTACGATCCCAATAATTTTTTTCTCATAGCCGGTCCCTGTATTGTAGAGGGCGAAGAGCTGGTAATGGAAATTGCCGATAAAGTTTCTACCCTTTGCAAAAAATTAGAGATACCATATATATTCAAGGCTTCCTATAGAAAAGCCAATCGTACCAGCGGCAGTTCGTTCACCGGCATTGGCGACGAGACCGCCATGCAACTTATAAAAAAAGTAGGCGAAAAATATAACCTGCCCACCACCTCTGACATACATGCACACGACGAGGCAGCACCTGCTGCCAGGTACATTGATATACTACAGATACCTGCTTTTTTATGCAGGCAAACCGATTTATTGGTAGCTGCCGCAGAAACAGGCAAAATAGTAAATGTAAAGAAGGGGCAATTTGTAAGCGGCGATGCTATGAAGTTTGCTGTTGATAAAATTCGTAAAGCAGGTAACGATAAAGTTATGCTTACCGAAAGAGGTAACACGTTTGGCTACCAGGACCTGGTGGTGGATTATAGAAACATACCGATCATGCAAGGGCATGGCGTACCGGTTATTATGGATTGCACACATAGCCTGCAACAACCCAATCAAACCTCAGGAGTAACCGGGGGCAATCCCCAATTAATAGGCACCATTGCAAAAGCAGCAATAGCAACCGGTGCAAATGGGCTGTTTATAGAAACGCACCCCAACCCTGCGGTAGCTAAAAGTGATGGAGCAAATATGTTGCGGCTTGA
>JANPPB010000806.1:0-1895 GCA_031428295.1 Segetibacter sp.
CCTTTATTGGCCGACAATATCCAATGCAATTAGGTGATAAAGACTATCGTTTCGATCTGTTATTCTATCACATTAAGCTGCGTTGCTTTGTAATTATCGATTTAAAAACAGGTGCCTTTGAACCGGAATTTGCAGGCAAAATGAACTTTTACCTGAACATGGCCGACGACCAGTTGAAATCGACAGACGACCAACCGAGCATAGGCATTATATTATGCAAAACCAAAAGTGGCCTGGAAGTAGAATATGCCTTGCGGGGATTACAAAAACCGATTGGCGTAAGCGAATTTTTGCTAACAGATGCATTGCCTGTCGAACTAAAAAGCAGTATGCCAACGGTAGACGAATTTGAGCAGGAATTACAAAAAAGTGGACAAGGTTGGAAGTAATAGGCCAATAAATTATTTTATTGATAGCTAGCTTAAGCAATATCATCAGCTACAGTACTGCATTTAAATTTTGATTTATCGGAACTCACTTGTACAGTATAACTCTATTCGCCGGGCTATCAGCTTGAGGGATTGGCTTTTCTATGAAAGCAATAGAATTCAAATTGACTAAGCCCGAAGGGCTAAATATGCAGGTAAGACCTGCGGAGAGAAAATCTGAACAGAAGGCAAACCTCCTCGCTATTCAGCAATTAAAAAGCTATCAAAAATTATTGTAGACCGCTACATATTTTACTCAGGGTATTCTGTCGCTACAACTCTTAAATATCTCTGTGGTTAATATTTTTTACCACAAAAAGTAGGGAGAAATGAATCATAGAAATTGACGTGCAAAGACAAATCAATTTTTAGATTACTACGAATAAATTCAAACCTACACACACCCGGCAGCAAAAAATTGGCCGGTCAGTTTTAACTGAGCCGGCCTTTGAATAAAAACCCCCAAAGTTTAAAATAGAATCGTTGCTTTTAAAACCTTATATTTTGATACCTATACTGGCGCTAAAACTTCTACCTTCCGAAGGCCACACCCCAGGGCCGGGGTACAAAGTAGGCCTCTTGGTAAAGTATTGTTTGTTGGTTACATTATTGGCACTCACTTTTACCTCAAGGTTTTTGGAAACTCGCATAGCAACATTAGCATCAAGAATGCTGTAAGATGGAACAAGACCCACGGCACCGGTGGCGGCAGGCGGTACTAAAGTATTCAGCGCATCAGCAAATGTTGCCGATGTGTAACTAAATAAGGAGGATAATATGAATTTTTTATATCGAAGCGTGGCGCCATTTCTAATGATAGCATCGGGGGCGCTTTCTACCTTGTTGCCTTTAACACTTACGTTTGCGTTGCCCGATTTAATCTCTCCTTTTGTATAACGTGCATTCATTAAAGCGGTGGAGGTAAATACCGATAGCGCGGTTTTATTGCCCAACATCCAGTCGCCCTGAACAAAAATTTCCAAACCCCTGGTAAACGAATTACCTATGTTAGTTCTGTATAAATAGAGCGCCCCGGTATTGTCGGTTTGTGCCAGGTTACCAAAACGATTATTAAGCTGCAGCAGAAACCCTGTAACATCCCATCTTAAAAATTTCCAGTTTCCCCTGAAACCTAATTCCGCATTGTATCCGTCAGCATCACTAATATTTGGATCAACTTTTTCGTATAACGAAGCAGGAATAAGGTCTTTAAAAAGCATAGGTCGATAAGCTTGTGAAAGACCTCCATACAACTCTATATTTTTTTGTGCCTTGTAAGAAAATCCGACGCCCAGCAAGGGAAAATTATGTTTAATGCTTATTGGAATTTCGTTTTCAGGGTAGTATGCAAGGGTACCGCTCATTTTGGTTTCTCCCATTTCTACCCTGGCACCCAGGTTTACAGATAACTGTTCTGAGAGCTGGAAACTGTTTTCAGCAAACAATGCTATGTTGCTTGTTTTCAAA
>JANPPB010000807.1:0-1547 GCA_031428295.1 Segetibacter sp.
GAAAACCCATGGAGTGCATTAAGTAAGGAAAGCAGGGAACAAATTCAACAGTATATTCTTACACTATTACCCGGCATAACCATAGTGGTTGCCACCAATGACCTTGCTTTTGCAAAACAGTGCAATATTGTTATAGTGTTAGATAAAGGAGTGGTAAAAGCATGGGGCAACCCACAACAGGTACTCAACAACTAATTTATTAAGTATGCAGGTTTTACACGATATAATTGAGCAGGAAACCGGGTATAAATTACGGAGTACAGAGAAGATTTATTTCAGCGGTTATTACCGCAGGTTAAAAACATGGATAGTAGTTTCTATCATCCTGCTGATACTCGTTTTGTTTTTGCCCTGGACCCAAAACATACGTGCAACCGGTACGGTAACTACGCTGTACCAGCATCAACGTCCGCAACAGTTAAATTCTATTATTCCGGGTAGAATAATTAAGTGGTTTGTAAAAGAAGGCGACTATGTAAAAAAGGGCGATACACTTATTATGCTAGCCAATGTTAAGGATGATTACCTGGATCCTAAGCTTGTTGCACGTACACAGGAGCAGTTGCAGGCCAAGCAACAGAAAATTGTTTTTTATGCTGACAAAGTAGAGGCAACCGGTGGGCAGATTAATGCAATGGAAGCAACAAGAGAATTAAAGATCAACTCTCTTCGTAATAAAATTGAACAGTTACGGCGCAAAGTGGTAAGCGACTCTGCTGAGTGGCAGGCTGCTATTATTGATAAAAAGATAGCAACGGAGCAATTTGATCGTGCAAAAAGTATGCATGCCGAAGGTATTATATCGTTGGTGGATTTTGAAAGAAGAACCGCAACCTACCAAAAGGCGATTGCTGCAGAAACTGAAAAGCTCAACAAGTTTTATAATACCCGCCAGGACCTTGTTATTGCGCAAATTGAAATAAGTAGTATTCAGCAGGAAACGGTTGAAAAAGTTTTGAAAGCACGAGGCGAGCAAGCCACGGCACAAAGTGAAATGGCGGGAACTTCGGCCGAGGTTGCCAAGCTGGAAAACCAGGTTGCTAATTATGTAATACGCGGATCGCAACTATGGTTGATTGCCCCACAAGACGGGCAGGTGGTTAATGCTGTTAAAGCGGGTATAAACGAGATAGTAAAAGAAGGCGAAATGATAGTGCAGGTAGTGCCGACAAACATAGATTTTGCAGTGGAAATTTTTGTAAGACCAACCGATTTGGTATTGGTAGACACAGGGCAAAAGGTACGTTTTACGTTCGATGGTTTTCCTGCTGTGGTATTTTCGGGATGGCCCACAGCCAGCTATGGAACCTTTAGTGGTAAAGTGATTGCGGTGGAGCGAAACCGAAACGACAATGGCATGTTTAGGTTGCTGGTAACAGAAGATGCAGCCGACAGGCAATGGCCAACTGATTTAAAGCTTGGCACCGGAGCAGTTGGTTTTGCTTTGCTAAAAGATGTGCCGGTTTGGTACGAGTTGTGGCGGCAGATCAACGGCTTTCCGGCCGATTATTATAAGCCGGTAAGTAAGTCAAAGTTGGTTAAAGAGT
>JANPPB010000808.1:0-2113 GCA_031428295.1 Segetibacter sp.
ACCCATGTGGCACGAGAGGGGCGATGGTTCGTCGAGGCCCGTGGGTGCTGTTATTAAATTCGGAAAACCAATACCGCAAATCGAGCAGTTGTCTTCAGCCACCGAAGCCTGGCATGCTGATACCACTTCATCAGGCTTTAAGCCAAAAGGTTATTTTCTCGATGATAATAAAAGGCCAATTTTCAAGTATACAATATATGGTGCTACCATTCAGGATGCTACCAGAGTATTGGAAAATAGCCAGGGTTTGGAACGTGAGATAACGGTTCAAAACCCCGCTGTAAATTTATATGTAAGGCTTGCTGCGGGCAGCACTATCGAAATGGTTTCGGAAGGCTTGTATCTAATAAATGATAAATCTTTTTACATCCGCCTCGATAATGCCAATGGGGCCACTCCTGTTATTCGCGATGCAGATAACCGTAAAGAGCTCATCATTCCCATTCAAAACACCCTTAAATATTCACTTCTTTTTTAAACCGCAGACTATTTGATATGAAACATATAAGAAGTATTTTTTTTACTGCAACAACCGCTAAGTTATTAATGGTTGTAGTATGCGCCATTGGCTGCGTTCAATTTGTTGCAGCACAGGCAGAGCCTGCCAGGGATGATGATTATTTTAAAATAATGAAGGTATCAGCACCTGAAGGAATTATATTGGAAGTAGGAGGTTTGTGTACACTGCCCAATGGCAGCCTGGCAGTAACCACCCGGCGGGGCGATGTATTTATTGTGGAGAATCCCACAAGTCCTCGTCCTTACTTTAAAAAGTTTGCATCAGGTATGCACGAAGTGTTGGGTGTTGCATATAAAAATGGTGCTTTGTATTGCGTACAGCGGGGAGAACTTACAAAGTTGGTAGACACCAATATGGATGGTGAGGCCGACGTTTATGAAACAGTTTATGCATGGCCGTTGTCGGGTAATTACCACGAGTACAGCTTTGGCCCAAAACTGGCGCCGGACGGATCTTTTTTTGTATCTCTAAACCTGGGTTTTCCTCCGGTTTGGTGGCACCCTAAAAGCCTTGTACCATGGAGAGGCTGGGCATTGCATATTTACGAAGATGGAAAGATGGAACCTTATGCTACAGGTTTTCGTTCGCCCAATGGTTTAAGTATGATTGACGGAGAATTATTTTATACTGATAACCAGGGCGACTGGGTGGGGTCGGGTAGTATTATGCCGGTACGAAAAGGTGCCTTCATGGGGCATCCTGCAAGCCTGGTATGGACGGGTATGCCCAACTCGCCTATACAATTAAAACAGGAAGCTATTTTTTCGCGTTTAAGCCAGCGTCACGAATTTGATAAAAGTGGCCAGGAAATAAAACCCCAGAATGTTGAAAACGAAAAATGGGTAGCCGAGTATGAAATGAAAAAATATATACCCGAGCTAACCCTGCCTGCGGTATGGCTTCCTCATGGTATATTAAGCATTTCATCTGCTGAAATTGTAAAAATTCCGCAGGGCGTTTTTGGCCCCTTTGAAGGTCAGCTTTTAGTGGGCGATCAGGGCAAAAGCAACCTGAGCCGGGTATTTATGGAAAAAGTAAATGGCGAGTACCAGGGCATTGCCTGGGAATTTAAAACAGGTTTTCAATCGGGTACGGTACGCATGGATTGGGGTAAAGACGGTTCTCTTTTTGTAGGTGAAACCAACAGGGGATGGGGTTCGGCAGGCGATGCAAGCCTGGGGCTGCAGCGCCTGGTATGGAACAACAAAATTCCTTTTGAAATGAGGGCTGTAAGAGCTATGCCCGATGGATTTGAAATTGAATTTACCAAGCCGGTAAATAAAAAATCGGCAGAAGATATTGCATCGTATGCTATTGAAAGCTACATCTACAAATACCACGCAGTATATGGCAGTCCTCCGGTTAATACTCAAAAATGTGCAATCAAAGGCATTAAAATTTCTGATGATGGCATGAAGGTTAGGCTTAAAGTAGATAATCTTCGCCCTTATTATATTCATACCATTTCCCTCAATGGTGTAATAGATAAGGAAAATTCATTTTCGTTGGTGCATCCTACCGGGTACTATACCCTGAATAATATTCCCGAAGGACCTCAAATGTCAATGACCGGGTTAAGCATTAAAAATACAG
>JANPPB010000809.1:0-18694 GCA_031428295.1 Segetibacter sp.
TTATAAAGACTTGCAATGAAAAAAAAACACGTCCTTCTTTACGCTTCGTTTGCAATTACTTTGCTGGGGCGTGGGCAATATCTACAACGAAATTTTTTAGACTCAGTTTCAGGAAAGTTAATTACTGAAATTCGCAAACAAGGCCGCCCAAAAGCGTTGCTTGAAACTGATAAGTCAATCTTTAAAGCAGGAGAAAATATTTGGTTTAGAAGTTTTCTTGTAAACTCAATTTCACAAAAAGTAACCTGGCAAAGCAAATATTTGTTCGTAGACCTTGTTGATGAAAAAGACAGTGTAGTTTCTTCTGTATTGTTAGATGCTGCAAGACAGCAATTAAGTTCAAAGATTGCTTTACCAGCTACCATTTCTCCGGGTTACTATTGGTTAAGAGCATATACAAGACAAATAGCAGAAGGAGATTCTAACAACGGTGTTGTAAAACCAATTTATGTGGTAGGCCCAAACGGTAGAGTCGCAACAAAAAATTTTGCAATATCAAATACGACAACTAATGGAGAGCCGGTAATTCAATTTTATCCTGAGGGCGGCAGCCTTATTACAGGAGCAAATTCAACTGTTGCTGTTTTAATAATAGATGCACAGGGAAACCCGGTCGCCACAGATGGAGTTGTTAAAGACTCCCGTGATACTGTTGTTGCCCGTTTTACTTCTAACAACCTCGGTCTTGGAAAATTTAATTTTACACCCTCTTATTTAAGAAAATACAAAGCGTATTTAAACTGGAATGGGGAACAGTTTAGTTACACCTTGCCCCCCTTCAACTTCTTTGCGGGCCAAATAGCTGTTTTAAAACAAGGAGGCGGAGGTAAAACAATAAGAGTATTGTTAGAAGATAGCATTTATAAAAAAAATGTGGTTACCTATCTCATCGGTGTCAGTAAAGATAGTTTGTGTTATGTTGCCATAGGTAGTGGTCAATATGAAGTATCAATACCAGTGCAAAAATTTCCGGAGGGGGTTGCTACATTTTATTTACTTGATAACCGCGGTAAACTTTTAAGTGAAAGAAGTATATACATGAATGACCGTAATGTTTTGGTAACTCCCACACTTCTGAAAAGTGTATTTTCAAAAAGAGAAAAAGTTGCCTTAAATATTTCAGTTACCGATGTCAACCATGAGCCTGTTCCTGCTTTGCTTTCTGTTTCAGTCACAGACTCTGCGTTTTTGGTTCCTGACATCGAGCCCATAACTGACCCCTTAGGTATTTCAAAGGACGTCTATAGTGTTTCAAATATTTTTAGAAACATGAATGATGAAGATGTAGACCTCATGATGCTTCTAGTGAATAATACTTACCAGAAAAGTGGCATTTATAATGCCAAACAAACTTATACCTATGATGATAGTCTGTTATTCATAACAGGCAAGGCAATGGATGAAAAAGGCACTCCGGCTGCAAATAAAATCCTGTCCCTTATATCAAATGATGGAAAGGCAACATTTTTGATCGATACAACAGATGTTACAGGAAAATTTATGTTTCCTGTTTCTGACTACAGCGATAGCACTGAGTTTGGTATACATGCACGAAATATAAACAGCGGAACAGAAAAAATAAAAATCGAAAGACAGTCAGTGATCTTTCCACGTTTCAAGACACCTGTTCCTTTAAAACATTACTTTCCGTACACCCCGGAGTTTACAGCTAAATATAAAAGTGCTTATCTCGATACAAGTCTTGGAAGCGAATTATTATACTCAATAACAGTTAGAGGAAAAAAGAAAAAAGATGTAACTTATAATGAAGCTTTAAGAGTCAGTCCTACGTCTGTCATTATTGCTGGTGATCAGTTGGACGAAAGAAGGAGTGTTGGTGATATTATACAAAATGCGGCAGGCGTGCGTATGTTAAATCGATTTTTGGTGATAGGCGGCCTTACATCCTTAAGACAACCTGATGCTACATCTGAACCATTACTTATCATTGATGGTGCACAAGCGCCAAGTATAACAGGTGTTAATGAAAGCCCGGTTATCGCAGCTTTAAATTCAATCAATCCTAAAGACATAGACTTTATAGAAATCCTAAAAGGGCCTGAGGGATCTAATTACGG
Organism: Segetibacter sp.; assembly: GCA_031428295.1. Taxonomy (GTDB): domain Bacteria; phylum Bacteroidota; class Bacteroidia; order Chitinophagales; family Chitinophagaceae; genus Segetibacter. The sequence goes on from JANPPB010000809.1 coordinate 2,079, forward strand.
CATGAGAGGTGGTAATGGCGTAATACTCGTAAATATGGCACACAACAGGCGCGATGATTTTAAACGTAACACTAATGGATTGCAAACTTTTTTGGTAAAAGGAATTTCAAAACCCACACCGTTTCCGCTTATTAATTATGACATTAAGGAAGTAAAAGCTAGCTCACAGGTTGATAATCGTTCTACTATATATTGGAATGGAAGTGTATTAACAGGTACTCAAGAGCCTCTCATTCTCAACTTTTTTACCAGTGACGTTCCAACCACTTATAAAGTAACAATCACCGGCGTTACAGTGTATGGAGACAGGATTTATAAGACGCTGACTTTCTATAATAAATAGGAAAAATTAAAGATGCAGATAATTTGTTGAGTACTGTTTTTGTGCTTACGTTTTCCACCAATAAAACGTAATATTCCACCGAAAGAACTTTTTGTATGAATATTAGTTATAAGGGAAATAACAAAACAGCCTTATATTCATACATTGAAGGATTATTTATGCAAACGGAAATATTACGATTAATGCTGCGATGAAGAATTACTTATTTCTGTTTTTATTAATCTTTTCTATTTCACCTTCACTTAAAGCACAATTATGCAATGGAGGCTCAGGGCAACCTATTGTTAATGTTACTTTTGGCACCCGTCCGGCTCCTGTACCGAAAGAAAAAACTTCGCTGTCTTTTGTCGGGGGCTGCCCATACGATACCGGATCATATAGTATACGAACATTAATATTTGGCTGTGGTGAAACCCCTGATGCCCGCTCCTGGCACATGTTAGCAGGAGACCATACCAAAGACCTTAATGGGCAGTACATGCTGGTAAACGCCTCCTGGGCATTAGGCATTACGCATCCCCCCGTTATTATACATTTAGATACGGCAACAAGTTTGTGCCCTAATACAACTTACCAGTATTCTGCCTGGTTAGCCAATGTTATGAGTAATTTCGCCTGTGGTGGCAATCCACTTTTACCAGATATTACTTTTACGGTTTCTTCACTTTCAGGTGTAGTGTTAGCTATTTCAAAAAGCGGAAAACTGCCGGTAAGGGATGGAAGAATTTGGCAACTGAATGGTTTAACTTTTACCACACCTGCGAATGTAGAAGCAGTTGTTCTTACACTTTCAATAGATCCGGAGCGGGGTTGTGGAAATGCTTTTGTGGTAGATGACATTACATTTAGTATGTGCGGTCCGGCAGTGCAGGCAACAATTGATGGAACAACAGAACCAGCAAACGTTTGCGCGGATTATACCAATCCGTTTATTCTTAACGGCTCTTATGCAAACGGGTTTAATGATCCTGCAGTGCAATGGCAAAATAGCGTGGACTATGGTAATACATGGATAGACATGCCGGGGGTAACCTCGCTATCTTATGCAGTTCCACGCAGAAGTATTGGTACTATTCTTTACCGGATGGCGGTTGCCGAAAGGCAAAACATACGTTCACTCAATTGCCGTGTAGTGTCTAATCCCATTTATACTCAAGTGCACCCTGTACCACCGCATCGTGCACCGCAAAATGTTATTGGATGCATTAGCAAAGATTTGCGATTGCCAAACACAGACCCATCAGCACTTAGTATTCAATGGACCGGACCTAACGGATATTCCTCTACCGAACCAAAATCTATTGTCCCGAACATTAAATATGCTGACACAGGAATTTATCGACTGAAACAATCATTTTATTTTGGTTGTACTTCAATAGATACTTTCAATCTAAATGTATTTCCATCAACTACTATTTCTACACAAAGGCTCTACTCAATTTGTGAAGGCAATTCCGTTCAATTTTCTGCTTCAGGTACAGGTACATTTAAATGGACACCTGCCACCGGGCTTTCAAATGATGCGGTAGCAAATCCTGTTGCATTGCCATACGATTCAACTTTATATAAAGTTGTTGTTACGAATACATATGGTTGCAAAGACTCTGCTAATGTTCAAATTAACGTATTTAGAAATCCTATTGCTGTTGCGGGGCCTGACCGCACGATTGTACTTGGCGACACGGTTTTATTAAATGGCTCTATTAAAGGAACGGCCATTGTAAGTTCGTGGTCGCCAACGAGTTTTATAAATAATCCACAATTAGCTACTCCCCGGGTTTTCCCTAATCAAAATACGCAATACACACTAACTGTAAGGTCTACGGTCGGTTGCGGCAGCTCTACTTCATCAGCATTCGTAAAAGTGTACAAAGACATTAACATTCCTAACGCGTTTACACCAAACGGCGATGGAAAAAACGACCGTTTTAAAGTGTTTGCCGCTGATGGTTATAAACTAATGAAATTTCAGGTATACAATCGCTGGGGCCAGCAAGTTTTTTCAGCAAAAGAAACAAGCGAAAGCTGGGATGGCAAAGTGAATAATCAGCAACAACCAGCAGATACTTATGTGTATTATTTGGAGATGGAATCTTTGCAATTAAAAAAAATAGTGAAGAAAGGAACTGTAACCCTCGTCAGATAATGGCGTTTGATATTTTTCTGTTGATAGTAACATTGTAAATCATTTCACGGTTTTGAAGAAATACATCAATAATGTGGGTAGCGAGCCATCACTATAAATGCAGCTTTTGTTGCGTCGTACTCTTGTATTTTTGCGACTATCTGCAACGTGTATCCGCCAGTTGACAAAAAACAGAAGACTAAAATCCCCGCTTTTGGTTGCGTTGTATCTACTATCTGCTCATGTAATTCAATACGTACAAGTGAGTGACACAACGATTTTGAATGATGTTTGACTGTTGGATACAAAAAAACCATCTTTTTCAGATGGCTTTTAATTATACTACTTTCCTCTTTTTGGTCTGCATTAGTATTCGTCTTCATTAAACATAAAATCGTCCTGGCTGGGGTAATCAGGCCAAATGTCTTCTATACTTTCGTAAACTTCGCCTTCGTCTTCTAGCTCCTGCAAATTTTCAACCACCTCAATAGGCGCACCCGAACGGATAGAATAATCAATCAGCTCGTCTTTTGTAGCAGGCCAGGGTGCTTCTTCCAAATAACTGGCTAATTCAAGGGTCCAAAACATTTTCAGTTGGGATTTAAAATTTTTGCAAATGTAGTTGTATAAACGAAATAACCAAATCAACCTTTAGAAAGCAGCACTATTTGCAGGCAATTTTTGTTTCAATTTTGTGCGGCCTTGGGCCGTAACCTGTAGGTTTGCAATCAACGAATAAAATTTAATAGTAGCTACATGCTGACTGCAAGGAATATTCACAAAAAATACGGATCGCTGGAAGTGCTTAAAGGTGTAGACCTTGAAATAAACAAAGGCGAAATTGTGAGTATTGTAGGATCGTCGGGGGCCGGTAAAAGTACGCTTCTTCACATATTAGGAACACTCGATTTGGCTGATGCTGGTGAAATTTACCTGAATAACCAAAGGATAGATAATTTAAGCGGAAAGAAGCTGGCTCGTTTTAGAAATACTCATATTGGCTTTGTTTTCCAATTCCATCATTTGTTACCAGAGTTTAATGCATTGGAAAACGTTTCCATACCCGGTTGGATTGCCGGAAAAAATAAAAAAGAGGTAACAGAAAGAGCCACATTTTTATTAAATCAATTGGGATTAAGCAACCGGTTAGAAAATAAACCGCAGCAATTAAGTGGTGGCGAGCAACAGCGGGTAGCAGTTGCCCGGGCCCTTGTAAACAACCCTGAAATAGTTTTTGCCGATGAGCCTACAGGCAACCTCGATAGTACCAATGCCAAAGAATTGCATGAACTTTTTATGCGGCTGCGAAACGAGTTTGACCAGACCTTTCTAATTGTAACCCATAACGAGGAACTTGCACTTATGAGCGACAGAACCATTCATATGAAGGATGGAAAAGTAGTTTAATATTACTCAATAAGTTGTGGGTTAAATAGAATGCCATTAGTAGAAACATCATTAATCTCACTTACATTCTTGGTTTCCAGGCAATTTCCTCCACCTGTAATAAGTGTGCAATATATCGTGCAAGCACAAAAAGATAATCACTCAGGCGGTTCAGGTATTTTATAACAATTGGATCAATAAATGCTTCATGCTCCTTTAAATTAACACACAATCTTTCTGCACGCCTGCAAATGCAACGGGCAATATGTGTGGTTGAAACAGCCACATGACCTCCCGGTAAAATAAAGTTTTTCATAACCGGCAGCACCTCGTTCATTTCATCAATTTGATGCTCCAGGTATAATACATCATCTTCTTTCAAGTCGGGCAATTTCATACGGCTATCCTTTTCAGGGTCGGTAGCTAATGAAGATCCGATTGTAAAAAGCCTGTCCTGTACTTCTTTTAATACCAACTTAATTTCTGTAAACGAAAGGTGATCACTTACCAATCCAATATAAGAGTTCAGTTCGTCAACTGTACCGTAGCTTTCTATTCGGATATGGCTTTTGGCAACCTTGGTTCCGCCAATTAAAGAAGTGTGGCCAAGATCGCCTGTCTTTGTATAAATTTTAAATGCCATTATTAAAGGAGTGTGGAATGTTTGCTTTAAAAAATGAGTACTGTACTTATTACACAGATAAGAGATGTTTTGTTGGGTTTGGGGGAGTTTGAAATTTAGGTATGGACACCTTCTTCCTTATACGAGGCAAAAGTGGAGGTCCGGTCGCTTTCAACAAGGCCGTCTCTTAAACGAACCACTCTTTTGGCATAACCTGCAATATCTTCCTCGTGTGTTATCAACACAACTGTGTTGCCTGCAGCTTGTATTTTACCAAAAATGTGCATTACCTCTGCGGAAGTTTTGCTATCCAGGTTACCTGTGGGTTCATCGGCCAGAATGATTGCCGGGTTATTTACAAGAGCACGGGCAATAGCAACCCTTTGTATTTGTCCACCGCTCAATTCGTTTGGACGGTGATGGCTTCTGTCAGCCAGGCCCACCTGTGCCAAAACAGCCATAGCCCTTTCGTTCCGCTCTTTTTTACCAATACCTGCATACACTAAGGGAAGAGCAACGTTTTCAACAGCAGTTAAACGCGGTAACAGGTTAAATTGCTGAAACACAAAGCCAATGTCTTTGTTACGAACTTCTGCCAAATCGTCGTCGGCCATTTTGCTTACATCCTTATTGTTTAAAATATAAGTACCGGCAGTTGGGCTGTCTAAACAACCTATAATATTCATCAGGGTGCTTTTACCAGAGCCCGAGGGACCCATCAGCGCAACATATTCGTTTTTAAAAATATCCAGGTTGATGCCTTTTAGCACAGGCAAGGCCTGGCTACCCATAAAATAACTTTTTTGAATATCTTCAAGATGAATAATAGCGTTCATATAATGCTTGGTTCAGTTTTAGGGGTATTACTTGCGTATCACTTTGGGTACTTTAAAAAATTTCTCATCTTTAAAAGGTGCGTTTTTAAGAGCTTCCTCTCTCGAAACTGAACCCTTCACTTCATCTTCACGCAACACATTTACTTCGTCTGTCATAAATAATAAAGGTTCTATGCCGGTCGTATCCACCTCTTCCAGTTTTTCAATAAAGTGGATCATTTGTTGTAAATCGCTTTTTATTTTTTCCTTTTCTTCATCCTTAAAATTTAAGCGGGCAAGATGGGCCAGTTTATCAATCAACTCGTCGTTTACTTCCATATAAAATATTTGCAAAACCAAAAATAGCTTTTTAACCTTAACCCATTAGTACAATCGGTTAAATGGTAAATGGCTTAATCCAATGGCGGGCAGAACGTGCTGCATGTAATGCTATGTTATATTTTGCCGGGTTTGTAAAGTGCTTCGCACCGATTTCTCCCACAAAATAGATTGTTTGCCTAATAAAAATTTTATGAAACCCCGGACCATCGAAATATTCATAAAAACAAAATAGAAAGGAATAAAAAAACCTGATAACCGGGCATTCGTACCATAAAAAAGCCAACCTATTATTGCACTGATATAAAAGGCATGTTGCAGGTAAAAGAAAATAATATAGCCAGTTGCAGGCTGGTGAGCCATAATGTACATATTGCAACCATAAAGCAACAATAATGCTATAGGGCAAAATATCCAACGCATTACCCTTCGCGAAGCAAACTGAAAACTTAACACCGGGAACCGGAAAAAATATTTAAAATAGCTGGTTCTATACATGCTTTGAAAAGCTCCTGCCGCAATACGCACCCTTCTTTTACTTTCTTCAGCAAGGTTAAGCGATGGTGCCTCAACAGCTAATGCTTTGGGTTCGTAAACTACCTTAAACCCCTTCAGGCAAATTTTTAATGATAAATTAAGATCGTCCAAAATAGTGTCTTCAGGCAAAGGAGTAAACAGCGATGTACGCATACTAAAAACTTCGCCGGCGGCACCTACAACCGTATTAAAGTCTGAATCCAATTGCTTTAAAATAGACTCGTATTTCCAATATAATCCCTCGCCCAAACCCATAGCAGCATGCCGGCCAACGTATGCTACCTTTTTTTCTCCCGCCACGCCTCCAACCATTCCATCAGTATAATGAGCCACAATTTTTTTAATACAGCCTGGGTTTAAAAATGAATTGGCATCCGAAAAAAGAACATAGGGAGTTGTAACAAAACACATCGCCCGGTTAATAGCAGCCATTTTGCCTGCTCTTTCAATTTGAAAAAGATGTTGAATCCGTTGAAAGCGATCAATAATTTCAACCGAGTTATCTGTGGATCCATCCGAGATAAAAATAATATTGAGCTTATCGTCCGGGTAATGGAGTGCAAGGCAATTCGCAATTTTTTCTTCTAATATCAGGGCCTCATTAAATACTGGTACTATCAGAGTGATGGCAGGTAGCGCATTGGTGGTGCCGTCCTTCACTATATATTTTTTACGGTTGAACTTGTTTAATAAATATAATAAGATGCCATAACCAAAATAAGTGTACACCAAAACAAACAGGCTGATCCAAAATAATTTTATCGCAAGTAACATGACAGATTTTAAAGTTAACAGTGCTGAAACGGTTTTAAAATGGAACCCTCATGCAGCGCTCTTCTTGTAGCAATGGACTTATGTATGTATCTTCATTTTTACCAAAAACTAACCGATGGGTATTCAAAGCTCTCATATTGAGATTTTTTTTCCCAAAATGAAAGTAATAAACAATACAAAAAATCATTTTGCGTTTACCAATATATGAAAGACCAGAAGACCTTTAAGGTTTTTATTGTTGAAGATGACCTTTGGTATAGTTCAATGCTCGAATACTACCTGTCGCTTAATCCCGACTATGTCATTAACAAATTCGACACCGCCAAATCATTCCTCTCGAAACTCCACGAGAAACCAGACGTTATTACGTTGGATTATTCGTTGCCCGATATCAATGGCGACCAGCTACTAACCCAAATTCGGGAAACCAGCCCCGATTCCAAGGTAATTATCATAAGCGGACAGGAAGATGTAAAAGTTGCTCTCGACTTATTAAAAAAAGGTGCCTACGATTACATTGTTAAAGATGATGATGCTAAAGACCGTCTTTGGAATACCATTAATAATCTTCGCGAAAACGTACAACTTAAACAGGAAATTGAAACCCTGAAAGAGGAAGTGAGCCGCAAATACGACTTTAGTAATGCCATCATTGGCCATAGCCCCTCCATACAAAGAGTATTTAGCATGATGGAAAAAGCTGCTAAAACAAACATTACTGTATCTGTAACCGGCGAAACGGGAACGGGTAAGGAATTGGTAGCCAAATCTATTCACTATAACTCAAGTAGAAAAAACCAGGCTTTTGTTGCAGTCAATGTTGCTGCAATACCAAAAGAACTGCTGGAAAGTGAGCTGTTTGGCCACGAAAAAGGTGCCTTTACCGGTGCTATTGCCCGCAGAATAGGAAAATTTGAAGAGGCCAGCAAAGGATCTTTTTTCCTGGATGAGATTGGCGAAATGGATATTAATATGCAGGCCAAGCTTCTTAGAGCGCTGCAGGAAAAAGAAATTATCAGGGTTGGTAGTAACGAACTGGTGAAGATTGATGTTAGAATAATTGTTGCCACCCATCGTAACCTGCTGGAAATGGTGAAGGCAGGTACATTTAGAGAAGATTTATATTATCGCTTACTGGGATTACCGATCAACCTTCCGCCACTTCGCGAAAGGGAGAATGATGTGCTAATTATTGCAAAGCACTTTATGGAAAGCTTTTGTAAGGAAAACACCCTTCCAAAAAAGAACTTCTCAACCGAAGCAAAAAAGAAGTTGATGGGTCATGCTTTCCCTGGAAATGTACGGGAGCTGAAATCGGTTGTTGAGCTGGCCTGTGTTATGGCAGAAGGTACTGATATTGAGGCTGAACATTTAAACGTAATGTCGCAAAACATGATTAGCGACTTTATAATGAAAGACGTAACCCTGAAGGAATTTACCACCAAACTGATACAATATTACCTTGACAAGTATAATTACGATGTATTAAAAGTTGCCCGTAAACTTGATGTAGGTAAATCAACCATTTATAGAATGATCCAGAATAAGGAAGTCTTTGTAAATAAAAAGTTTTCTTTTGAAGGAAGTTTTAATTAACCGAACCACGGAACAGTAAGTTATTTTATAGAATTTCAATATCCAATATTCACTGGCTGTTAATAGTAAAAGGTTTCAAAGCCAAATGGCGTTTGTTGAACCTTTAATTATTACCGGCATGCTGTAAAGCAATTCTTTATATGGAAAAACCAATCCTTCCTTCTTTTTATAATTTGGTACCTGCCAGCATTACAGATACAATTGATGCTCCTTTTCCTGTTGACGAAGTACTTGCCAGCTTACCCATTTCGGTAATGGTAACCAATGCACAATTTAATATTGTGTACTACAATAATTCGTTTTCCGACTTATTTAAATTGGAGCGTAACACGGAAATTATTTTAGGTAAGTCCCTGCACGCCAAGGATATTTCCTCAGCATTTGACAACCCGGTTAAATTTTATAAAAGAATAGTTGAGCTTTCAGCTATTAATAAAAAAGCTGCTAACCAAACAGCAGAGCTGCTTAATGGCAGTCATCTTTCGTATACCTATTCTCCATTTTTTACTGACGATAAGGCTTATCATTTATATACTTTCAGTGCCATTGAAAAACATAAGGTGGTTGATGAAGATGTACATGCAGAAACAGAATTGTATAAAAAAATCCTCGCTAACCTGCCATCGGATGTTGCAGTATTGGACACTAATTTTAAATACCTTTTTGTAAACCCTATAGCAGTAAGCAATGGCGACACACGTGAATGGATCATTGGAAAAACCGATTATGAATACTGCACCTACTCCGGTAAAGACACCCAAATTGCAGAAAACAGGCTGGCTCTTCATAAAAAACTAATACTCAACAAACAGCCTGTTGAATGGGAAGAACAGATGGTTAACCAAAAAGGAGAAACAGAATATCATCTTAGAAAAATAAGCCCTGTATTAAATGAGGAGGGCACGGTAATGCTCCTAATTTGTTATGGTTTAAATATTACTGAACGAAGGAAAATTGAAAACCTGATGCAGGTAAGCGAAAAGCGGTATCGCGATTTGTTTAATTACAGCCAGGCTATAATTTGCACACACGATCTTGAAGGAAATTTTATGACAGTAAACCCGGCCCTGTGCGAAAGTATAGGGTACAGCGAGGGTGAAATTATTGGTAAAAATTTGTCGGCTGTACTACCTGACGAAGATAGAGATGCCTTAAAAAACTTATACCTTTCTTCTATAGCGAATGAATCAAAAGCAAAAGGGGTATTTAGGGTTATAAAAAAAGATGGCAGCAAGATTTTTTTGTTGTACGAAAATTTTAAAGTTGAAGAGGCTGGCATTTCACCGTATGTTATTGGCTTTGCACAGGATATTACAGATAGAATAAAGACTGAAAAGGAACTTAAAATCGCGAAGAAAATAACTGAAGAAACAGCCCTTTTAAAGGAACGATTTTTGGCTAACATGAGCCACGAAATACGTACTCCAATGAATGGTATTATTGGTATGACACATTTATTGGAGAAGACCAGCTTACACAGCGAACAGAAAAAGTTTTTAAAGATTATTAATGAGTCTGCACAAAATTTATTAAGCATTATCAACGATATTCTTGATATTGAAAAAATTGCTGCCGGCCAGGTAAATCTTGAATGCATTCCTTTTGATCTGGTTAACAAAACAAGGTCGGTAATTAGCTTGTTTGAATATGTTGCAGATGCAAAAGGCCTTAGCTTTAAATTCAATAATCAAATAGGAGAAAAATTAATTATTGACGGCGACCCTACCAGGTATAACCAGGTGTTGAATAACCTAATTGGAAATGCTATAAAATTTACTGACAAGGGTTCCATTACGCTGTCGGCTTCTATAATAAATGAAACGCAGGATGAGGTTACACTGAAATTTGATGTGATTGATTCAGGTATAGGAATTGAAGAAAATAAATTACAGAAGATTTTTCAACCCTTTGCGCAGGCTTACGCCGATACTACCCGCAAATATGGCGGCACCGGCCTGGGGCTATCCATTACCAAAAATTTGTTGGAACTACAGGGTGGTACAGTTACAGTACAAAGCAAATTGGGCTATGGATGTAAATTTACTTTTACGATTAAATACAAAAAAAGCCTCGAAAAAGAAATGGCAATACCCGATGTTGATATAATTAAACCCATGTCAACAGAGTTGGGAAATATAAGAGTGCTGCTTGCTGAAGACAACGAAGTAAACCAGTTATTGGCTAAGAGTATTTTAATGCATTGGGGGCTGGAGACACGCATTGCAAACACGGGTAACGAGGTAATGGAACTGTTGAATGCCGAAGAATTTGATTTAGTTCTGATGGACATACAGATGCCTGAAAAAAACGGCCTGGAAGCAACTATAGAAATTAGAAACCTGGCTGATAATAGTAAACGAAACATTCCTATAATAGCCCTTACTGCCAATGCATTAAAGGGAGAAGAAAAGAAATATATTACCGTTGGGATGGATGATTTTCTTACCAAGCCTTTTAAAGAAAAAGAACTGCTGGAAGTAATTGTTCGTGTGTTAAATAATAAAGGATCTTTTGGAAGAGCCTTAGAAAATAAAACTGGAAATCAATTAACAACCTCTATGATTGAAGAGCAACAAAGTGAAGATGACCGCCTGTACGACATGAACTCCTTAAACGAAATAAGCAGGGGAAACAAAGAGTTTATCATTACCCTTGCCAAAATCTTTTTAAATACCATTCCTAAAAATTGCACGGAAATGGCAGAGGCGGCGGAAAGCAAAAACTGGGACCGTGTAAGTAACCTTGCACATAAATTAAAGCCCACGATCGACACTATGAATATTAAATCAATCAAACAAGAAATACGTGCCATCGAAATAAATGCCAAAAACAAAGCCGATCTGTCTTCCATTACAAAACTTATTAATAAAGTAAATAATGTGATTGATAAAACAGCCATTCAGCTTAGGGAACAATTTTCTTTAGCATAAGCCCTCCTTTTCAATTTTTTTTAGCGAAACCGTCTTTAATCAGGACGGTTTTTTTATTGGTACACCAGGCTGTAGTAGCTTATAATTTGTCTTAACAATCCATGTTTAAAACAATTCAACTTTTTATGTTGGAACGATTTTTATCTAGGTTTAAGGATGTCATTTCTCATCACTCCTTAAAATCTACATCATGAATGAAAATTCTGCCGTTGGACCAAAGCTATCCGTCAACGTAAATTCAGGGGAACGTGTGGCCTCAGTGGCTACCGGAACTTTTCTAATAATCGACAGCCTGAGAAAAAGAAATAAATTAAGTATCCTTGAAGCAGCCGCTGGTGGCTATCTCCTGTTCAGAGGTGCATCGGGGCATTGTCCTATGTATAGTTTGGCTGGCAAGCACCACCTTCCAGACCCGGTAAAGAACATTAATATAAAAACGGTTTTGTATGTAAACCGGCCGAGTAAAGAAGTCTACAATTTTTGGCGAAACCTAAGTAACCTTCCGCTTTTTATGCAGCACATTAAAAGCATTAAAAACATTGATGATACGCATTCAAAATGGAAGGCATCACTCCCCGGTCACCTCGGTTCAATTAAGTGGAAAGCAGCCATTGTAAAAGATGTGCCCGGCAGGTTCCTGGGTTGGAACTCATTGCCAGGATCAACCATTGAAAATGCAGGCAAAGTTGAGTTTAGACAAACAAATGATGGTGGTACTGAATTACGTGTGCTTATTTCGTACAGGGCACCATTGGGTATTTTAGGTGCCGGCATTGCAAAACTGTTTAACCCGGCATTCGAAAAAATAATTGAGGGCGATATTAAGAGTTTTAAATGCTACATAGAAACAGGAGTCAGGCCTGAATCGAAAAATGTTGTCAGGGCTATTCTGTAACTCTTTGGATAATTAATTGTACGTTTTACTTACGCTCCGGCTATGCATTCCATGGCCGGAGTTCTTTTAAGCTAAAATGGTAATTAACTATAACCCCTTTATGTACGCCATCTACTACATCTCCTTCACCTGATTTTCGGGTAAACTTCCTTTTTAATAATTCAGTTTTATAAATGGATTGCAGGATTTGGATGTTCTGGTAAAACATTTGTTCTCTCCCTGCCGGCATGATGCATAGCCTGTTAAGCACCACCCATAAAATACCGGATGATACACCAGTTTGTTGATGAATAGTAAAATAACGAAGTAAATCGCTCAGGTTCAAAGCCACCGTTTCAGATGGCATCAATCTACTTTCGGGTAAGTACTTTTGAACCGACATAAAGGTTCGCTGCTGCACTTTTATTTCAAGGTAATGGTGAAGATTGCCGGCTTGTGTTCTTATTTCAATATCAGGATAGCCGGCATCCCGGCATTTAAAAGCTATGTACTTCCCGGTTTTATTGATCTTATCAATAACCAGGTTTTCGTAATGTTCGGAGAATAAGGCATCCTTTTCAAACCGGTAAGTACCCTTGCTTATGCCATCGCAGCGGGTATGACATTGATTGCAATCATACACATACTCGCTAAGCTTAACATAAGCCATAACTGGGTTTTAGGTTAGGTAATTTACAATAATAAGGTGTTTAGTATCCCTGTTATTTCTTCCCCTTACGTTGTAGGTGTACGTCTTATCAAATTCAATAAAATAAATACCCGGCATTGTATATAACGAACGAATAAATGCAGTTTCCTTAATCACCATCATCCACTTGCCTTTTGTTTTCAACAAAGTATCTCTTAAACGAACCTGGTCGTCTTTGGTAAATGCATTTTGATCATATTCCGAAAACTCGCTGTCGTATGGAGGATCGAGGAAGATAAAATCTTCAACCGTAGGTTTGGCTTGATTTAAAAAATCAGCAAAATCAAGATTGTAAAATGTAGATTTTTTGAAGAGATGCCGGATAGCAGGTTGAAAAATATTTTCAGTTTTTAACCTGAAGTTTTTACTGTTGTAAGCAATGCCCCCGTATGGAATATTAAACTCTTTATTACGATTGTACCTAAACATGCTTGCATAGCAAAACTCACGAACGAAATACCAGTTTGCAGTTGCCTTTGCTCTATTTAACTCAATTGTACCCAATGCATGTTTATTCATGATGGTTCGCAGGTACAGGTAAAGCCCACTTCTTACACCGGTCTCAATATGTTCTTCCAATTCATTTGTATTGAATATGCGGTTCTCCTTTGCACAGATGGCTTTTATTCGCTTAAACTTATCAGCAAGGCTTGCTTTCAGCTTTAAAATGAACTGGTGTTTGTTAATGATGAAATCGTCATTAAATAACGGCTCAAAATCCTTTTGGGTTAATTGAACTACTGCCGATGAGATCAATTGTTTCATCTCATCCAACGAAAGTTTGTCGCGGACAAAATCATTAAAATGTGCAGACAACAACAGGATGATTTCATGCGAAAACCTGCCGGCACTCTCCCAGGCTTTAGCATACTGACTCAATTGAGTTTTTAAGTCCGGGGATTGTAATTGCGAATAGAAGCGGGCCAGGTCGTTGCTCTTATCATTTAAAAAACTAAGACCTTTTGGTTGTAAAGCAAAGAAGACCCCACCGCCGCCAAAAAAAGGCTCATAATAATTTTTAAAGGGTGGAATGTACTGTGAGAACATAGGAAATTCTTCGAACTTACCCCCTGTCCATTTAATGATGGGTCTTACTTTTTTGGTTGCAATAATTTGTTCCCGGGGTTTTTTAATATCTTCCAAAACTTGCCCGGAAAACAAGTTAAGGGCGTTGTAAACAAGAGTTTTTTTTGAATTAATCACATTGCAAAATACCTTACAATTTGCTCAGTAGCCCAGGCATTTTTCCACTCATGTGGAAAGTAGAATTCAGCAAATAAGTGATTGCTGTTTATTCATCCAATGTAAGTTCAAGTAATAAGTGAAACATTAGGTTTTCATCCTGCTGGGAGGGGTACTTCTCCCAGCAGGATGAAACTGAAAACCGAAATTTGTGTTGCAATGTAGCTCCGTCTCACTAAATGTTTGAAGTACCATTAGTATGAGGTATCATACCAGCCAAGCAGATGCACTACTTCTCCGCAACTTTATAATGGCGATTGCAATAGCTAACCCGGCTATTATCATTTCAAACTTGGTGCATCAAATACATTTGGAATGAACGAAAGGTTTAGCATCCGGAGCTAAAGAATTATAGCTTTCACTGACCTTTATGGTCTCAGCAGGCATAGCACAAAACCGTCTCAATCCTTGTTGTAATGGATGTTGCTCTCGCGCAATAATAAAATTATTTAACAATGATATTTAAAGAGAGTCTCAATCCCGTTGTAATGGATGTAGTTCTTGAGGTATTTATGCGGAACAATCGGAGCTGCTGCTGTTTTGGCATAGTCTCAATCATTGTTGTAATGGAGCCCCTAGCCCCCTCAGGGCGAATAAAAACCATGAAGAATTAATTATCTGATCAGTCATTCAAATGCTTTGGTTGTTTTCCTGTTCTTCCCCTTTTGGGGGAGGTTAGGTGGGGGCTTCAATCCTTGTTGTAATGGATGTTGCTCTCGCGGAATTATTTCAAAAGTTGGGTAATCAACACACCTCTTTTGCCGGGAGATTCTATCCATTACACCGGCAAACCGATGACTGCTTCCAGGTAGCCTCTACCAATAAGCCAATTCTCTAAAGCGTTTTTCATCACCACCTCTAAACAATACACCGTGTGGCATTACCACTGCCATACGTCCTGCATTGTTCGGGCTTGCTACCATGTGTTGTACAAACATGAAATCAGCCTTACCCTTTTGCGGCATCCAGAAGCCAAAGCGCTCTTTGAACTTCATACCATCGGTACTATAGTTTTGTGAGAAAGGCGGGTTGGCAATTACAATATCAAATGTCTTTATCTCACCCTGCTCCTGGTGCATTGGTTTCATTAGGGTATCGCCGTTCACAATGTTACTGTCGTAGATATTGTGAAAGAGCATATTCATCTTACAAAGGCTCCATGTGGTACCACTCTTCTCTTGTCCGTACAGCGAAATATTTCGTGCAGTGCCATACCGGCCATCGGGCAAAAAGCATGCTTACTATAAAAGCTCCCATCCAAAAACTACGGTTGCGCCTTCGCTACCTTAATCCTGATCCCCGCGCTATGGCTATTGAATTCGGGAGCATACATGCATTGAGCGGATGCAATGCCAACTGAATAATTACCGTTGTGGGTGATGTTGACGGGGTACTCGAAAACGTATGTTCCCCTGGGCAAGTAGCTGATGAAAAAGTTGGTAGCGGCATCGCGGGTGCTTTCATAATAACCAAGGCCGTCCTGCCATTTATAACTGCTTAGTACATTCACGGGTTCCATCGATGCGGCACGCATATCCTTAAGATGAACATACTCCATGTTGCGATCGACCTTTATTTCAAGGCGGATCTTTACTCTGTCCCCGACTTTTAATTCATCTCCATCATTTACAGGTTGCAGTACAACACCACGATCAGTATTCTTTTCGGTAAATAACTTTTTGTTTATCAAAAGTGGCGTTGCGGATGGCGTGATCTTGTTAAGGTCCTCAAAGTATTGCCAATAAATAGCACCCCACGACGGTGATGCACCCTGCTTTATTTTAGCGTTGGTAGTTGTAGTTACACGGATGTTTCCAAGATCATTAGAAACGTTGGTGGCTTCAATACGGGTTTTGAAGTAACCGGTTCCTGCTTCCTGTTTTTGGTCGGCGCTGCTGAAGGTTTTACCGCCGACTTTAATAGAAACCTCTTTGTTTGCAGAAACCCAATTGGAGCCGTGTAAAAGCAATGCATAGCAGGCATCGG
Organism: Segetibacter sp.; assembly: GCA_031428295.1. Classification (GTDB taxonomy): domain Bacteria; phylum Bacteroidota; class Bacteroidia; order Chitinophagales; family Chitinophagaceae; genus Segetibacter. Next base: position 18,357 of record JANPPB010000809.1, read on the forward strand.
CGGTTGCCTTTGTTGTTCGCCAGTTATTGGTTTGCTTTTGCCTGAGCAACCATGTTTTCATTTCATCAACTTGCGTTTGAAGGTTGGACCCTTGCACTGAAGGGCTTTGAGAAAGTTGAACTTCGTTTACGAATTCAATCATCAATGCCTGTTGCTCAATTGGCGCATGATACCAGTAGTAACCGTGTTCATTTTCTTTCCAGTACATCCCGGTTTCTTCGCCTGTTACCGCATTTTCAATTATGGCTGGAAGTATATTTTTTGTTACAAAGCTGCCTTCGTTATTGCGCAACAACACTTCGCCAATCATGGCTTTAAAGTAATGGCTTTGGTCGGCC
>JANPPB010000810.1:0-2447 GCA_031428295.1 Segetibacter sp.
AACATATTGTTGCTCCCCTCGACATTTCCAAACCCGTAATGATGTCTCGAATTTGATGTTTAGAAACGAAACCAACGTGCTTATTGAGAACAGGGATTGTATTGCTGAGTAATAATTTAGAAGCATGTTTTATGGATAAAACTTAGCCTTGCCCGGGGCTCTCTTAGCATTTAAATTTTTATTGCGAAGTATAAATTGTCTTTACCTTTCAATCCTAAGCCAGATAAAAGGAATGAAATACACCGCTTTGCTTTTGCCCATAACAATGCTTGTTAGCATTACAGGATGCCAGGAAAAGACTTCCAATACTACTTCCGAACCGGCAGTAAAAATAATCACCTTAGATCCCGGCCATTTTCATGCGGCGCTGGTGCAAAAAGAAATGTACCCTGCCATTGATTCTACAGTTTATGTGTACGCCCCTGGCGGCGCAGAATTGGATGCTCACCTTGCTTTGGTGTCGCAATACAACAGCCGCGCCGAAAACCCTACCCACTGGGCCGAAAAAGTTTATACCGGTCCTGATTACCTGGATAAAATGCTTTCGGAAAAGAAAGGAAATGTAGTGGTGCTTTCGGGTAACAACCAACAAAAAACTGAGTACATAACTAAGTCTATTGATGCCGGATTAAATGTGTTAGCCGACAAACCTATGGCCATTAACACCGCCAACTTTGCCGCATTACAACAGGCATTTGATAAGGCTGCTGCTAAAGGATTGTTGTTATACGATATTATGACCGAGCGTTCTGAAATAACCAACATGCTGCAACAGGAGCTGGTACACATGCCTGAGCTTTTTGGTACACTGCAGCAAGGCTCTGTGCAAGAGCCTGCGATACTAATAGAAAGTGTTCATTTTTTTTATAAGTATGTTTCGGGCAAAGTACTAAGGAGACCGTCCTGGTTTTTTGATCCTGCTCAGCAAGGCAATGCCATTACCGATGTTGGAACGCACCTTATAGACCTGGTACAATGGGAGGCTTTTCCTAACCAGGCATTGGATTATAAAAAAGATATCACGATTCAATCTTCTAAACTGTGGCCAACCAATGTTTCACTATCGCAGTTTAAGCTGATAACAGGCAACGATAGTTTTCCGGCTTACTTAAGCAACATGGTTAAAAGTGATAGCATATTACAAGCCCATGGAAACGGAGAAATAAATTATACCCTTAAAAACATTCATGCTAAAATTATTACCCGCTGGGATTATCAGGCTGTAAGTGGTGGCGACACCCATTACTCTTTATTCAGGGGTACTAAGGCAAGTGTTGAAATAAGGCAAGGTAAGGAGGAGAATTACCTGACAACTTTATACATTAAGCCCAATGGCCCGGAAGATGCCACTGTATTTTCAACTGCCATTCAAAATGCTGTTGCCAGTCTTAATAAAACACATGATGGTATTACTGTAGAAAAAAGTTTGAATGGATGGAAGCTGGTAATACCTCAAACTTTTAAGATAGGACACGAAGCACATTTTGCCCAGGTAATGCAACGCTATTTGCAATACCTGAACAATAAAAAACTACCCGACTGGGAAGTACCAAATATGTTGGCAAAATATTACACGAGCACAAAAGCTGTGGAAATGGCCACGAAATAATGATGTAACCACTTTGGATTTTTACCATAAAATATATTGCCATGAAAAATTCTCGCCGCGGTTTTATTCAACAAGCCACACTCGGCATTGCTACCACATTGGCTGCGCCTCTTACAGCTAAATCAGCCTTTTTAAAAGATGATTATTTTAAGGCTGAAAGCAATTTTCCTATTGGCTTTGCGGGCTACACCTTTTTAAAATTCGATCTTGATAAGTCGATAGAAATGATGAAGCGGCTGAATGTAAACTACCTGTCAGTTAAGGACTTTCATTTGCCACTAAACAGTACACCCGATAAGATAAAAGAAGTGCTGGGCAAACTGTCTGCAGCCAACGTACAAGTGTATGCTGTTGGCGTTATTTATATGAAAACCAAAGAGGCGGTTGATACGGCATTTGACTATGCAAAGCGGGTGGGTGTACCTATGATAGTAGGGGTACCTAATTACGACCTGCTGGATTATACGGAACAAAAAGTAAAAGAAACCGGAATAAAAATAGCCATACACAACCATGGCCCTGAAGATGCTTTATACCCTGGCCCAAAAGAAGTATACGACCGTATAGTTAATCGCGATAACCGCATGGGCCTTTGCCTTGATATTGGACACGCTGTAAGAGCCGGTGTTGACCCTTCAAAAGCTTTAAAAGAATACAGGAACCGGATTTTGGACCTGCACATAAAAGATGTAACTGGCAGTTTTAAAGATGCTAAGTCAATTGAAATGGGTAGAGGTGTTATTGATTTTGTAGCTTTTGCAAAGGCTTTGAAAAAGGTAAATTATACCGGCATTTGCAGTATTGAACATGAGAAGGACATGAGTGACCCGATGCCGGG
>JANPPB010000811.1:0-3266 GCA_031428295.1 Segetibacter sp.
TTGGCGAAAGCATTTTATGGAAACCGGGCACCAACCTAAATAAGATCAATTCCTTTACCCCTGTTTTTACAGGCTCAACAGAAAGGTTGTATACCATATATATAAAAACACTAACTGAATGCCTAACGGTAGATACGCAAATGGTAAAAACGATTAGTGGTGTTGAGCTATATGTGCCTACAGCATTTACGCCCAATGGCGATGGTAAAAATGATTACATGCGTCCCATTTTAAGGGGCGTAAAAGAACTTCGATACTTTAGGGTATTTAATCGTTGGGGAAATGCCTTGTATGCCCACGCCAAAGAACAACCAGGATGGGATGGTATGCTGAACGGTGTGCCCCAACAAACCCAAACAATAGTTTGGATGCTGGAATGTGTGGGCCTTGACAATATTGTTTATACCCGCAAAGGATCTACTTTGTTGATACGATGATGTTCTCCTGAGGCTTTATCAATCTACATAACACCATCTGTAATATAAAGGCTATCCGTAAACTTCCGGGTACGGGGGATTGTATACAACAAAGCCTGGATTTTGCAAAAAGGACTAAATACGCTTAGGGTTAATTTGCCGAAACTTAAGCCGGGTACTTACTTTATAAAAGCAGGCAACAAACAGGTACAACCACTACAAATAGCACCCTAGTTTAGTATAAAATCCACACAGTAAAAGAGGCTGCCACTAACGGGCAGCCTCTTTATTTTACAGGCTATGTTGCTTATGCTTATTAAAACTAAGCGTTAAATAAAATTAGAGTAATGCTTTAAAAAATGGGATCAATTCCCTGGCCATTAATGCATGTCCTTCAACACTGGGATGTGTGCCACAGCCATAAGTATAAATCGGTTGCACAAAATGTAGGGCAACAGGTTTATCAGATGAATATGCAGCTTCAATTTGTTGCTTAACGGCTGTAAGACAATGTTCCAATATGGTTCCATTGGTACCCGTTACCATAGGGCTACTCAACAATGCAATTTGTGCTGAGGGATATTTTGATTTTACCAGTTTTACAAAATTGATATAGTTGTCCACAAAAACAGCGCTGTCGAAAGGCAACCTTAATTTCTTGCCATCACCCTTACTAAAATCGTTGGTGCCTAAAGCTATACTTACAATTGTGGGTGCATATTTTTTATAGTTCCATGCTCCCGCAGCAGCATCCAACAAATTGGTGTTTTCGTACACCTGAGGCATGGTAGGACCATCGCTGTTCCAGTTTCTGTAGATGCCAATACCACTTACAGCACTAATTAAAAAATTAAGTTTTAATGCTCTTGCCACCCTTGGCCCATAAGCAAAATAAGCGTTATGCTGGTCATGGTATGCGCCTTTTCCACATCCAATCAACGATGTATCGGCAGCAGCTCCACAGGTAATGCTATTACCTATAAACTCAATTAATGGAGCAGCGGGCTCCCGGAGAGGTCTTACATTGTTAGCTAAAATACTTTCGATATAAATAGCCCCTGTGTGCGCCTCCGTAGTTTTATAAATCCAAACTGAATGGCGCCCATTTGTTGGGGCTTTTAGAGTGATATAAGGAGTGCTGTCGGCTTCAATCTTTATTTTATCCTGGTATTCGCCATCCACTTCGTATTGAAGGTAATTGTGCGACTTTGCCCCTGGCAATGAAACATACAGTTTGGCTTCCCTTCCTTCGAAACTAAACCCAAAGTGTACGGCAGTACTTACAAGGGCCAGTTTGCCTTCCATAAAATAAAAGCGACCAACAGGCGTTAGATTCAAGGCAGATAATTCGCCTGGTGTGCCTATAGGCTTTTTAGTGGGTGCGCAATTAACAAAACAAAGTAAGAGACTTGTGCAAATGGCAACATTCAATTTGAGCATATATAGAATTATTCAGCAATTTTAGATGGAAGCATCCATAACATAGCATACTATTAAAACAATTTATTTCAATTTGTAAACTTTTAATCAAAACCGTAAACTGACAAAAAATTGGCATTAACAACTTTTGTTATATTGCGCAATTAATCAATTTTTTATGTCAGTATCAGAAAAACTTACGCAAATGCGAAATGATAAAGCAGCCGAAAACCTGAAAGCCGGCCAGGATTTTTTAGCAGAAAATAAAACCAAAACGGGAGTAACAGAACTACCCAGTGGCCTTCAATATGAAATACTGAACGGAGGCAGCGGGGCTAAACCCTCTGCTACCGATACCGTTAAGTGTCATTATCATGGTACACTAATAGACGGTACTATTTTCGACAGTTCTGTTCAGCGTGGTCAACCTGCAAAATTTCCATTAAACATGGTTATTAAAGGTTGGACCGAAGGTGTACAATTAATGCCGGAAGGCAGCAAATGGCGTTTTTATATTCCGGCCGACCTGGGCTACGGAAACCGCCAGGTAAGTGCACAAATAGGGCCTAACTGTGCTTTAATTTTTGATGTGGAATTACTCGAAATTATGTAAAGAGCCTTTGGCTTGTAAATCTGATTGATCCGGGGGAAACAGTTGTAAATAGCTGTTTTCTCCGGATTATTTTTTACAGCAAATCCCGTTGATTTGAAAGGACAACACCCTTATAATTTTAATGGTTAAGGAGTAGTTATGAAGTATTATGCTACTTTGGTTGCTATTGAATCAATTGTCTTTCTATTGCTGCTCATCAGGCGGTAATATCCCAGGCCGGTAATGATAGCTATGGAACAAATAATCCACCACAGCAGTTGAAAGCCATAATTGTCGGCAATGTACCCACCAAGGGATGGTGATGCAATTTGCGCCGTACCCCATGCCATGGTATACAAGGCAGCATAATCGCCTCGGTTAAAGTCATTACTTCGGCTTATCCAGTAAGAGTTCATAAAAGGCATAGAAAGCATTTCGCCTATTGAAATGATAACCATGCTAAAAAATGCCAGCCAAAACTGGCCATGCAGCAAATTAAAAATTCCAAACGATATGCCGATGAGCCACACGCCATAGGTTATATTTTTAAACGCTGTCGCTGATTTTTCAAGCTTATACACCAGCACCATTTCGGTAAAAGCTATAATAAGCCCATTGACCGCCATGAGTATGCCAATCTGCTCTTCGCTAATTTGCAAAATGGTTCGGTAGTAAAGCGGTAAAATGGTAAACATCTGAAAGAAGCAAAACGCAAAAAGAACGGTAAGTACAATAAACCAACGGTAAGCTGCATCGCTGTAAGCAGAGGTAAACTTGTGCTGATTATCCTTTTTATGTTTGATGAGTTGTTGCTTTACCGCCCTGGGCATGGGCAATAC
>JANPPB010000812.1:0-2126 GCA_031428295.1 Segetibacter sp.
GGTGGTGATTTGACCAACATGGTTTTTGATAAATACCCTGAGTTGATCCAACACGTTAAGGGTCTTAGCGAAGAAACAACTACTGGTGTTCACCGTTTGTATGAGCGTTTGGCTGCAGGCACATTGCCTATTCCTGCGATCAATGTAAACGATAGCGTTACCAAATCTAAATTCGATAACAAATATGGTTGTCAGGAAAGTTTGGTAGATGCGATCCGTCGTGCTACTGATATTATGATGGCAGGTAAAGTTGCTGTTGTTGGTGGCTACGGTGATGTAGGTAAAGGTTCTGCAGCATCATTGCGTGGAGCAGGTGCCCGTGTAATCGTTACCGAGATCGATCCTATCTGTGCGCTACAAGCTGCTATGGATGGTTACGAAGTAAAGAAAATGATTGACGCCGTTAAAGAAGCCGACATTGTTGTTACTGCTTCAGGTTGCCGCGATTTGATCACTGCTGAGCATTTCAAATCAATGAAAGACAAAGCCATCGTTTGTAACATTGGTCACTTTGATATTGAGATTGATGTAGCCTGGTTGAACGATAATTATGGTACTACAAAAGATACCATTAAGCCACAGGTTGATATGTATACCATCGATGGTAAAGACATCATCTTATTGGCTGAAGGTCGTTTGGTAAACTTAGGTTGTGCTACAGGTCACCCAAGTTTTGTAATGAGTAATTCGTTCACCAACCAAACCCTTGCTCAAATAGAACTTTGGACAAACACCGATAAATACGAGAACAAAGTGTACGTATTGCCAAAGGTGCTCGACGAGAAAGTTGCCCGCCTTCACCTTGCAAAAATTGGTGTAGTGTTGGACGAACTTACCACTGCTCAATCAGAGTATTTAGGCATCAGCAAGACTGGTCCGTTTAAGCCTGAGTTGTATCGCTACTAAGTCAAAAGTAAAAAGTCAAAAATAAAAAGACCCGCTTCAGTTTTTGGAGCGGGTTTTTTGTGCCAACAAGGGTAATTTTATTTGACTTTGCTTGCGACGCTCCGTTTGACAGTTAGTTCATTGAGAAACTTTTTTTCTCACCTTTAGGGGAAGCTTGACTTTGCTTGCGCCTGCCCCGTCCGTATTGCGGGAATGTTCCGTTGACAGTAAGTTCATTGAGAAGTTTTTCCCCCTTATGGTTGGGGCAAAATAGTTTAATTTTATAATCAAATTCTTTTTATGACCGCAGTTCCAAAATCACTCATCTCCCAAGAAGAATATCTTGAACTTGAAAGAAAGGCTTTTGAAAAAAGCGAATATTACAAAGGTGAAATATTTGCAATGGCAGGTGCTACTAAAGAGCACAACAAAATAGTTGCTTCCATTATTTCAGCATTGGGGCAGCATTTAAAAGGGAAAGAATGTTTTTTTTTCCCCAGCGATTTAAGAGTTCATAACCCGCAGAATACTCTATATACATACCCTGATGCAATAGTTGTTTGTGGCGAAGAAAAATACCTTGATGATAAGTTTGATACCTTACTCAACCCCACTATATTATTTGAAGTGCTTTCCACCTCTACCGAAAATTACGACAGGGGCATAAAGTTTAAATTATACCGCAGCATTCCCTCGCTGCAAAACTATGTGCTCATAAGCAGCACGGAGTATTTAGCTGAAGTATATACCCGCAGTGGCGACACATGGATTTTAACTACAATTAAAGATAAAGATGCCGATATTCATATCAGCGCTATTGATTTCAATCTTAAGCTTGAAGATGTGTATGCGCAAATAGATGAGTTTGCCTCATAATTATACACGGATGAATTAGTTGGCTTTTCACCACTTAGCCCGCCCGTGCCGGTACGGACGGGGGTTGGGCTTCATTCATTCACCAACCAAACCCTTGCTCAAATTGAACTTTGGACAAACACCGATAAATACGAGAACAAAGTGTAGGTGTTACCAAAGCCGGTGGCTGTACTGTTCTCTCCCTTGAGGGGGAGTTAGAGGGGGCTTGCCCGCCTTCACCTTGCAAAAATTGGTGTAGTGTTGGATGAATTGACCACGGCTCAATCAGAGTACTTAGGTATTAGTAAGACTGGTCCGTTTAAGCCGGAGTTGTATAGGTATTAATAGCCCCGTCATCCTGAACTCGTTTCAGGATCTCATTGATT
>JANPPB010000813.1:0-5514 GCA_031428295.1 Segetibacter sp.
CCACTACTGTCTCTAATTACCCGTACATTCTCTTTTACGGCATATTGTGTCATATCACCCGCCTGGCCCAGGGCTTCTAACACGGTAACTTTATCTGTTGGAAAAATATAGCTTCCGGGCAACCTTACTTCACCTAAAACGGTAAATCTAAAATTGGTAAAGCGGATGTTGATCATCAAATCCTTTAAATAGGGTGCTATTTCGTTCTTCAATTTATCTTTTAGCTGGTCCTTGGATAAACCTGCAGCTTTAATCTTACCTACGTAAGGCAATTCAATGTCGCCATTACGATCAACTGTGTAAACAGGAGCTCCGGCCGCAGCACCCGGAGTGCTAAGGCCACCAAACGTATTAAAAACCTGGGTTGTTACTTCATTAGCGCCAATAATCTTAATCTCCAGCATATCATCCGGCATAATAGTTAGTTCAGGCCTCGTTAAGTCGGGTAGTTTTACCAGTGTGGCATCCGGAATATCAGCAAAATAGGTAGATGTTTTTGTAGGCGTACACGAGTACATCCCCACTAAGAATAATAGAACAAAACCTGCTTGTAGGTTTGGAATAGGCAATTTTAAAAAAAAACCAGCAAAGGTTTTTTTTATGAAATGAATCATAGAGTTTAAATGCATAGTACCGGATAAAAGGGCTTTCAAAAGTATATCACCTTGTATAGCTCTGAAAGAACGACAAATTACTGCTAAACATTGTGAATTATCAAAAATTAAGGTTTTGAGGGTTGTTCTGGAATAGTTCATTTTACAAAGCCTGTAGTAAGCATTGTATGAACTGGAATATCTACAGATTAATTACAACCCAGGCAGGAAAGTGAGTAATACCACATAACTTTTTTAAATCCAGTACTATATATGAATAAATTATCAAATCTGTTATAAAAAAAACCTCCTCCCTAGAAAAGGAGGAGGCTATTTACTAACCCATCCACGCTGGCTTAAAAAGCCTATGGATGAAAACTTAAATATCTTTAGAAGCGTAAAATTAGCAATATTGTTCAAATGCAGCAATCAAATTCCTGGCAATCATTTGAGCAGAACGTCCTTCTATCTGGTGTCTTTCTATCAAATGCACTATTTCACCATTCTTAAACAAGGCAATAGCGGGTGAAGACGGTGGGTAAGGTAATAAGTGTTCCCTTACTTTTCTAACTGCATCAACGTCGAAACCTGCAAAAGTGGTCGTAATGTTTTCTGGCTTTTTTTCAGCGTTAGCAACAGCCATCAGTACGCCGGGGCGGGCACTGCCCGCGCTACAACCACAAACACTGTTTATCATTACAAGCGTGGTACCTTCTTTATTGATTGCTTCGTCAACTTCTTCGGCTGTTTGAAGATCTTCAAATCCATGATCCGTTAATTCGGCTTTCATGGGTAATACTATTTCTGCTGGATACATGTTTTATTTTTCCTTTTAAATACCTTTTTAATTAATTGGGCAAAGTTCTTTTCAGGAATGCCTGTTGCAAAATTAAGCAGAATAATGGTAATAAATTATTGAAAAAAATTGTAAAAATGGCAGATATTTTTATAAATATTGACATAATGTCATTAATATTGGCACAAAATGTCTTTTATAGTACTATCAATAAATTTTTAATGGATTGGTACTTTGTTTGAAGAGGTTTAGAAAATTTAAAATATAAAATTATGATACAAGTAAATCATCCATTAAACAGAAACCTGAACGTAGTATTCGACGAATTCTTTAATGCGTTACCGAAAAGCTGGGGGAAAGATTTTAAAGAACCCACTTTTGCTGCACCGACCAACATTCACGAATCGGCAGATGGATTTCATCTGGAATTGTTGGTGCCCGGTAGAAACAAAGAGGATTTTAAAGTAAATATTGAAAACAAAATGCTGACCATAAGTTTTGAAAAGCCTGCTGAAACAGAGAACAAAGATTACAAAACAATTAAGCGAGAATTTACTTTCAACACCTTCAAGCGTAGTTTTAATTTAGATGAGAAAATAAATGCTGAAGCAATCGAGGCGAAATACGAAAATGGGGTTTTGAAATTCTTTTTACCTAAAGTTGAAGAAGTAAAAATTGCTCCAAAAAAAATCAGTATTCAATAAGCGCCTTCTAATCAACCATAAACACAAAAACAAAACAAGCCCGGCCAAGTGCCGGGTTTCTTTTAGTTACATGTTTGATTCTGTAATAATTTACATAGGTTGATGACTAATACAGCTACAAAATATCCTTTATGAAATTAGAAATGAAAGTCATCCTTATAGCAATCCTGGTAATATTTAGTCTTAGGTCAGTGGCTCAATCAAATAAGCCTGAGGAGAAAACCCTTTTATGGCAGATCACAGGAAAAAATATTAAGGAACCCTCCTACCTGTTTGGTACCATTCACATTATGTGCCCCAGCGACCTTAAAGTAAGTGAAAGATTAAAGCAAAAATTTTCAGCTACTCAACAATTGTTTCTCGAAATTAAATTGGATGATCCCGGAATGATGATGGAAATGATAAAGGGAATGAAGATGAAAGACTCTTCCACACTTAAAAGTCTATTAGGCAAAGCAAATTATGACAGTGTAAATACCATTTTTAAAAAGAGCACTGGCATTCAACTGGATATGTTTAATTCAACCAAGCCTATATTAATTGTTTCGATGATTTACCCTTTTTTATTGGGTTGCACCCCTGATAGCTGGGAAAACACCTTTCAAAAAATGGCCAAAGAGCAGCATAAACCGTTAATGGGTTTGGAAAAGATTTCGGACCAAATGAACGTTTTGGAAAGTATACCTTATAAAGAACAAGCGGATATGCTTGCAAAAACCATGTTTAAAATGGACAGCGCCAAAACAATATTTTTAAATATGCTGGAAGTTTATAAGCAAAAAGATATTGCAGCATTGTATGAACTAACAACAAGCGATGAAGATTTTGGCACATACGAGCGTGATTTATTGAGTAACAGAAACCGTAACTGGATAAAAATTATTACCGGGCAGGCTGAAAAGATGGCTACTTTTTTTGCTTTTGGTGCGGCACATTTGGGCGGTCAGGAAGGGGTAATTAACTTACTGAGAAAACAAGGCTATACAGTGAAACCTATATTGTATTAACTAAATGCCCAAATGCAACTTCAGCAACATTTTATTGACCTTTTAAACCAGCACCAGGGCATAGTATATAAAGTCTGCAACCTGTACATGGATTCGCCTGCCGATCGCGAAGACCTTTTTCAGGAGATAACTTACCAGGCGTTTAAGGCATTTAAAAACTTTAAAGGACAGGCTAAGTTTTCAACCTGGTTGTATAGGGTGGCTTTAAATACAGCTATTACATTTTATAGAAAAGAAAAAAGGCAACCAGAGTTATTAACTTTTGAGTTATTACCTGAGGCACAAACGGACGAAGCGGACCCAATAGAGGAACAAACACAGGCGATGTACAAAGCCATTGGTAATCTTTCCAATATAGACAAGGCTGTTGTCATGCTCTACCTTGAAGATTATAGTTACCAGGAAATTGGTGACGTGGTTGGTATAACGGCAAATAATGTAGCAGTTAAAATGAACCGCATAAAATCAAAGTTGAAAGAACAGACTCATAAACATTTTGAAAATGCCTAAGTAAAAATTATGGAATTAGATGAATTGAAATCGCAGCTAAAAAATAAGCTTTCAGGGGAAGGCAACAAAACTGTACAGGATTTGGGTAGCATGTTATATAAACGCCGTGGTACACTTGTTTCAAAGCTTACAAAAAACCTGTACCTCGAAATGGGTTTGGCTATAATATTTGGTTCTGTATTTATTTACCTGGCTAATCAATCAAAACTTTTTACCATTCAAACCGGCTTTACCATTATTGCAATAGTCTGTTTTGTTTTTGCCATTGCTATTGCATTGCTTATTAAAAAAGTAGCCTGGCTAAGCAATGAGGCACATCCATTAAAAATCAGCCTGGAAGCACTCATTAAAATCCTAAGATTATTTGTAAAAAGATATTTCCAGTTTATAGTTTTACTAGTACCTGTCTGTTTCTTTTTATCGTACTGGATAGGATATAACGAGCCCGAACGGCCGAGTTATATTCAAACCTACAACTCATTTAACGCAGTGCAACATGACGTGTCTGTGTACCTATTTTTTGTAGTCTATTCAATTGCGATCATCGCCGGGGTTTTCTTTTTTGCGAGGTGGTACCTAAGAAAGCTATATGTGAATTATATAAATGAGCTGAGAACTCAATTGCACGATTTGAAAGAAAACTAATCTTCGCAATGATCTTTCCGTCGTGTGTCTATTAAATACTGAATTTTCCACTGACCATATATTCTGACTAATTGAAAAGAGTTTACACCACAATGGCTGAATTTGCCATTAAAGTAGAATTGGTAGGGTGTCCAAACACTTGCAAGATCAGCATCAATCTTTACCGAATTGAACGAGATTCTCTCGTCTGCTGCATTAACAGCTAATGTTGAAATAGATTTTGCAAAGTCCTTTACTGACTCATTTCTAACACCAATTTTTCCCGAAGTTTTATCACTGCTGATAGTTTGCAGTACCGCACTATCTGCAAAAGCAATAGTAATCATTGCTCCATTGCTGGTCTTCATACCAATGAAAAGATTGTTTACTACTTGCTTAACAGAATCTTCGGTGGATTGGGCAAAAGATGCGATAGTTATAAATATAGCTATGACCAGTAAAAGCGATGCTTTGTTCATAAATATGTTGTAAGGTTGTCATACTAATACCCCAAAATTTTTAACATGCTTTGAGCTGTTTGCTCTTTTGCATACACCCAATCGTGTAGTTTGCCATTTTTATCGTGACCAACAATGATGTGCTTGGGACTTGGAATCATACAATGTTTAATACCACCGTAGCCGCTAATCTGATCCTGGTATGCACCAGTATGAAAAAAGCCTACAAAAAGTGGTTCTGCACCTTCCAACTTTGGAAGGAAGACTTCATTGATGTGCTCCTCGCTATCATAATAATCATGGCTATCGCAGGTTATGCCACCCAACACAACCCGCTGGTAATCCACATCCCACTTATTAATAGGAAGCATCAGAAATTTCTCTCCTATGCCCCAGGTATCAGGTAAAGTAGTGATAAAAGAAGAATCAATCATGTACCAGTTCTCACGGTCGTTCTGTGTTTTTTGACCAATTACGCTGTAGATGTGGGCCATACTTTCACCAACGGTAAAACTACCAAACTCAGTAAAAATATTGGGCATGGGTACCTTGGCATTCTTGCAAGCCTTTTTAATGTTGCCTACAATCTCGTTTATCATAAACTGGTAATCGTAATCAAAACCAAGCGAATGTTTTATAGGAAAGCCACCACCAATGTTTATGCTGTCCAGTTCAGGACATATCTTTTTTAACTGGCAGTACAGGTTTAATACTTTGTTTAATTCACTCCAATAATAAATGTCGTCCTTAATGCCTTTGTTTAAAAAAATGTGCAGCATTTTAAGCTGAAACTTATTTTCAAAACCCTCAATGTGATCCACA
>JANPPB010000814.1:0-1688 GCA_031428295.1 Segetibacter sp.
CTCGTAAGACCAACTTCAATTTCCGAATTTGCTGACCAAAAACATATCCGCTGCATTATTAAAAAGGAAAATGAAAGACCATCTCACCACCTAATTTTAAATCAGGCGTTTCAAAATAAATAACCGGGTCGATAAATAAGAGATTTCCATCATCGTCTAAGAACACATTTTCATCATGAAGATCTTCCAACTTTACACTGGTTGACTTACTATAATAATCGTCGTTTTTAAAATGCGTAAAGCCCTGACTTAGGAGGTAGGTTTGAACAACAACTCTTGGAGCACCCTTAGATAAAATAGCAAATGGTTGTTCGGTTATAACGGCAAATTCTTCATGTGCTTCGGTAAATCCTACGGTTGCATATTTTGTGGCAGGAAAAAGAAATGCGTGAAAAAGTAGACGATTGAAGTATTCAAGCCAGTTGCCATGAAAACGTCCGGCATTAACTTTTAAGACTGTCAGACCGTCTTCATGTAAGTATACTTTTTGTTCGGCTCCAGCACCAATTTGACGACTACCATATCGACCTTGAAAGTCAGCTTCAGTAATCCAAAGCTGGTTTTCTATCGCCCATTGTTTAAGCCCCCTTTCTTCTATAGACCTTACTTCCTCACTGTATCGTGCCCTTTCTTGTCGGCTGACCGGCTCTGGTCTTTTAGCCGCTGAACTTGATCCCTGGCTTGCTCCACAGATATCGGCAGCATCTTTTGTTGTTTTATTATAGTATTCATAACTGCCAACTCGTTCCTCACCCATGCATCGCCAAAGTATTTGCGGGTAATGGTCTGCCATTTTACACCAGGAGTTTTCATGATAAGATTTAATAAGATAATTAAAGATATGGTTTACCGGTAAACCAACGGCGTCCTGTTGTTCCAGGTGTTCCGCCGATGGGTTGTGCGAGGTGTTAGCGCAGCGCACCTCGTACTCAAGGATAAATGTTGTTCTCGAGAAAAACCGCTGCTGCTAAGAGCCGGTAAAAAGCCGCGACAAGCACAACTGTATGGTAGATTCCTGATGTGAAAGGCAGTAGGTGGGTAACCTCTATTTATTGCTAAGTTCAGGTGTTTCTGCATGAGCAGGGACTTAACACCTTAAATGACACCGCGAGCTGAGGCTACCCAACCCGCCTACGTAAAATGTAATTCTTACCCTTTCATTGCTGCTTCTATAGCTGCAATATCAATCTTCTTCATACCCATCATTGCTGTAAATGCCCGTTTGGCAATTGCTTTGTCTTTACTCGTTGTTGCGTCCACCAAAACCTGCGGACATATTTGCCACGATATTCCCCATTTGTCTTTACACCAGCCACACTGGCTTTCAACTCCGCCGTTGTCTACAATGGCATTCCAGTAACGGTCAGTTTCAGCCTGGTCGCTGGTATGCACCTGGAAGGAGAAAGCTTCACTGTGTTTAAAGGTTGGGCCACCGTTTAGGCCTATACAGGCAACGCCTAATACAGTGAAATCAACCGTAATCACGTCGCCTTCTTTACCATCGGGGTAGTCTGCCGGAGCACGATGTACGGCATTGACAGCGCTATCAGGAAATGTTCGGGCATAAAAGTTGGCAGCTTCTTCGGCGGTACCCTCATACCATAAGCAGATAATATTTTTGGCCATCCGGTTTATTGCTTTTGATTAAAAAAATGGTGTTTCAGTAATAGTGGAAAGGTGCCTGCTTA
>JANPPB010000815.1:0-8288 GCA_031428295.1 Segetibacter sp.
GGAACACAAAGAATGGTATCGGTGTTTTGCAATAACCTTCGAATGGTTTGGGGCTCTTTTATTTGATGATGCCTGCATAACACCAGGGTGCCGCCGCTAACCAATGTGCCAAATATTACACCTACTGACGAGTCGAAAGCATAAGATGGAATTAATAACATTGACCCGGTGTTGCCATAAAATTGCCTGCGTGATGCGGAGGAAGCTGCCAGCCCTTTGTGCGAAATTAAGGTGCCTTTCGGTTGGCCGGTGCTGCCCGACGTATAAATTACATAGGCAATATCCTGTGACTGAACATTAGGAAATGAAGCCGGGGATGAGATGTAATTTTGTAAATGCCAGTCTTCATCTACTTCTAAAATTCGTAGTTTGTTGTCACCTTCAATTGTATGCCTGTTTTTTTTGCTACACAGCACCAACGTTGCATTTGTATCCCCAATAATAAACTGGATTCTTTCCCTGGGATATTCAGGATCGATGGGCACATAAGCCCCGCCTGCTTTTAGCACAGCAATTATACTTACCAACATATCTATGCTATGATCAATGCAAACAGGCACTAACTTTTGATAGATGCCGAGGCCGTTTAAATAAACAGCCAATGTATCAGAACGGTCAGCCAATTCTTTGTATGTTATCTTCTTTTCTTCAAATGCTGCAGCAATTTTATTTGGATTATTAAAAACCTGTTGATGTATAAGATCCAGGATAGTTTCATTATTATTTAATGGTTCTTTAGTATGGTTAAACTCTACCAGTAAACGTTGTTTTTCTTCTTTGCTCAGCAAATCCAAACTTCCTATTCTGCACTTTGGATCAAACACAATTGCCTTCAACAGGTTTTTAAAATGCAACAACATTCTTTCGGCTGTAGCAGGTTTAAAAAGTGAAGTAGCATACTTGAGGGAAACCTGTAAACCATTGGCAGACTCCGTTATAACAAATGTTGCATCGAACATTGATGTAGCATGTAAATCAGCGGCTGTTGCCGACGGATGAATGGTAGCATTTCCGAGCTGGGCAGGGGTTTCTATAGTATTATTTTGCAATACCAGCATCACCTGGAACAAAGGACTGCGGCTTACATCTCTCTCTTGTACCGCCACCTCTACCACCTTCTCAAAAGGCACATCCAGGTGGTCAAATGCCCTTAGTGTGGTATTAGTAACCTTTTGTAATAAATCAATAAACGAAAGATCGCTTGTAACCTCGTTGCAAAGTACAAGCGTGTTTATAAAATAACCAATAAGTGGTTCTGTCTGCTGCTGATTTCGCCCTGCTGTGGGTGTGCCAATGCAAATGTCTTGTTGATTGGTATACCGGTGTAACAACACATTTAATGCAGCAGCAAGAGTCATAAATATTGTTGCTCCGTGTTGTTTGCTTACAACCTGTAGACCACTGAAAATATCGTTTGTAACTACACAATCTACTTTTGCCCCTTTACTGCTTTGTACAACCGGCCGTATATAATCGGTAGGCAGTTGTACTGGAGTAATACCTGATAAGTTATTTTTCCAATAAGCCAATTGTTCTTTCCAAAAACCTGTTTTTGCAATCTCCTGTTGCCACATTGCAAAGTCAGTATACTGCACTGGTAATTCACTTAAATACGGCTGACGATTTTCAATGATCGAGCTATAACTTTCAATCAGTTCGTTATAAAATATTGATGATGACCAGCCATCGGAGGCTATATGATGAATGACATAAATCAATTCGTGTTGTGCATGGCTATTAGTAATTAAAGCAGCACGAAGCATCACGTCATTTGCAAGATCAAAGGGCTTTGCAATAAAATCTTTGATGAAATCTTCTCTGCTGCCTCCAGCTTTTTTATAAGCAGGATCATCAACAAATTGTAGCTGCCATTTGTCTGCGGTAACCACCAGTTGGTATCCCTGGCCATCCTCTTCACGAATAACCGTTCGCAATATTTCATGGCGATGAAGAACCATTTTAAAAGCTTCGTTTAAAGCTTGTTTGTTTATGTTACCGCTTATCGTGTATGTTGATGGAAGATGGTATTGAAGGCTTCCCGCTGATTGATGAATAAACCAAAGACTACCCTGGCTAAACGACAATGGTATTCGTGCAGGTTTGGTTTGAATATTGAATAGTGGAAGTGCTGAATGTTGTGCTGTACTTTCTATATGGTCTGACAATAATGCGATGTTCGGATAATTAAATATTGCCCCAACAGACACTTCAGTTTTCAATTCTTTTCTAATGGCTGCAACCATACGCATGGCAAGTAAAGAGTGCCCGCCTATTTCAATAAAATCTTCATCCGTGCTGATTTTTTCCCGCTCAAACAACCGGTTCCAAATTTTTTCTAATTGTACTTGCAGCTTGTTTGCGGGGGCTTTGAATTTAAGTGTTCCCCTAACTTCAGAAAAATTTTGTTCCAGCGCCTTTTTATCAATTTTACCATTAACGGTAAGAGGAAAGCTTTCTAATAAATGCCAGGTTACCGGAACCATATAATCAGGTAACTTATTTTTGGTAAAGTCCCGGATGTTTTTAAGTTTCGAATCGTTAGAAGTAACAATAAATGCTTCCAGTCTGTTAATGCCTAATTCGTTTTTTCGACATAAAACGACAGCTTGCTTTATTAGTGAGCATTCATTTAATACGGTTTCAATTTCACTTAATTCAATCCGGTGTCCTCTAATTTTAACTTGTTCGTCCTTTCTGCCCAGGTATTCAATATTTCCGTTAGCTAACCATTTTACCACATCACCGGTGCTATACATTTTACTTCCCTTTAACTTGCTAAATGTATCAGGAAAAAAATATTTGGCGGTCGTTTCAGATTGATTAAGATAGCCCCGTGCAAGACCATCACCTGCGATAAATAATTCTCCGGGCATACCTAAGGCAGCTTGTCTACCCTGTTGATCTACAATATAAAATCGTGTATTCGAAAATGGTTTTCCTATAGGTACAACCTGGTAACTTTCTTCAATATTTACTTTATAAATCGATTTGCCAATAGTGGCTTCTGTAGGGCCATAATGATTGTATACAACGCCGTAATACCTGCTCGCCTTTAGTTTGTCAACAATAAGGGTTGCAAAACTTTCACCACCAAATATCATTACTCTATTAGCCAGTATAATGTTATCATCCAGGGCGTACGACAACCAAAGCGACGGAACAATTTTTAAACAGTCTATAGGGTTGTCGTTGAAGTATTTTAAAAGCTTATTGCCATCTTCAACTAATTCAGAAGACAGCACATGCAACGATGCACCTAAAATAAAAGCGGAGTGAATTAATGAATGACCGGCATCGAACACCAGGGGTGAAAACAACGCAAACGATTTACATTTTTCGAGGCCTGCCACTTTTATAATGCCATAGCAATGATCCATCAATGCCTTATGCTCAATCATAACACCTTTTGGTTGGCCGGTTGTACCCGACGTATAAATGATATAGGCAAGAGAGCCAGGGTTAGCTACGCGAGGCATATTGTTAATAGGCTGTCGGCTAATGGTTGGCCAATCCTTATCCAAATCAATTACTACCAAATCCGGATGGGACGGATGGATTTGTGAATTAGATAGCTCGCCAATTACAAAAGCGGCAGCGGTGTCTTGTAAAATGTATTCAATTCTTTCCCGTGGATAACCCGGGTCGATAGGAACGTATGCACCACCAGCCTTGAGTATTGCCAGTATGGCCACTATCATTTTTGAAGAACGGTGCATACAAATGGGCACCAGGTTATCAGCCACCATACCAACGCTTCGTAAGTAATAAGCCAATTGGTTAGCCTGTGCATTCAATTCGGCATAAGTAAGTATTGCATCTTTTGCAACAACAGCAACTGCATTTGGGTGCTTTCGGGCACTTTCTTCAAACTGGTCTACAATTGTTTTTTGCCTCGGAAAATTTACATTGCTTTTGCTCCATTTATTTATCAGATCTTTTTCGCGGTGCGACAATAAATCAACCTCTTGAACAGGAATGCCCGGTGAGCTTAAAAATTGATTCAGCAAGTGGTATAGGCGATCTTCAGCCAGGTTATCAACTCCATAATGAGCCCCATTGCATCCTAAGAAAAACCAATATTCACTGTTTGAAATTTTAATGAGGTAAGTGTGATATGACCAAAGTGTTGAGGTTACAAATTGCTGTAATGCATCCTCATGTAACCATTGCCATACCTGGGAAGCCGGATTGGCGTACGCACTAAAATTTCGTTCGTTGATTATGAGTTTATATGGAGCAGGTAGTTCGTCAGTTGCAAACGCGTCAACTTTTAAAAGTTGTTGTTGATAGGTTTGATGAAACAACCCAATAGATTCTTCAATACAATGGAAAATGTGGTTTTTATCAACCGCCCCGGTCAATTTTACATAACAGCCAATGCTTTTAATAGAGCAGTCAGTTTGGTTTATATTAACCGTTAACTGGGGGTTTCGTCCTATGTCAACTATTGAATCCATTTGAGTTATCTAAACGTCTTTCTATAATATAAAAGTATGTTTTATAAAGTGGGTTTCGCATCCGGGATAGGTCATATTAACTTTCTTACAGGTTGAATTAAGGTCAGATGATATAAAACTGAATTTAGGAACTAACAAAAAAACAAAAAAACAAGTAAAATGTAAAATACGAACCGCATGCTCCTCTGGATTGCCGATTGAAGGCTGCATAGCAAATTTGATTTTACTCCCAGGCCTGCCCGTCGGTTCTATGCTGGCGTTTTGAAACAGTTAGGTAAGCTTTTCCCAGGTTTTCAATCAGGTCGCCGGCTATAAGCGCCTCCTGCGAGATTTTGCTGGCTGCTAAATCGCCTGCCAAACCGTGGAGGTAAACGCCTAAAACGGCAGCATTCTCCGGGCTATATCCTTGCGCTAATAATCCTGTCAGCATGCCGGTAAGCACATCACCGGTTCCACCAGTTGCCATGCCAGGGTTTCCGGTTGAATTGAAAAAACCCTTGCCATCGGGACAGGCAATAAAAGTGTGATGACCCTTCAGTACAATGATTATTTTATACTCCGATGCTTTCTGCAATGCCAGGTCAATTCGTTTAAAATCATTATTTGTTGGCCCAAATAACCGTTCAAATTCTTTTGGGTGCGGGGTTAAAATAGAGCCGTAGGGTAGCAATTCAAAAAATGCCGGATGTTTAGATAAAATGTTGAGGGCATCGGCATCAACAACCAAAGGTTTTTTAAAAGAAGTAATACATTTCTTAAAAAGATGAACTGCTTCATGTTCAGTGCCTAAGCCGGGTCCAATACCTATAGACTGATATTTATCCCATTCCTCCATTTCAAGATCCTCTAAAGTTATAGCCATGCTTTCAGAAACAGCGCATTGAATTACCGGCAATCCCCATTCTGGCACGCACGATGTTACCAGGCCGGCACCACTTCGCAAACAAGCTTTTGTTGCAAGAATTGCGGCCCCCATTTTGCCCCTGCTGCCACCTATCAGCAATGCGTGGCCAAAGCTGCCCTTGTGCGAAAACTTTTTCCGGGGCTTAAAAATTTTCCTGGTCAATGCCAAATCAACCAAATGGAAAGGCACATTGCCCGATGGCTTAAAGCCGTTATGTAAACCAATATTCATCACCACAATCTCACCTGCAAATTTTTCATTTTCAGGAAGCAGGAAACAAAGTTTGGTTGTTTGAAACGTAAGAGTAGCTGTTGCTTCTATAATTGTATTTCCAATGGAAGAAGAATCTGCAAACATGCCCGCAGGAAGATCAATTGAAATAATACCTGCCTTCGACTGGTTAATGTGTAGCACTAATGAGGCAGACAGTCCATCAAGTGCCCTGTTTAAACCTGAACCATAAAGACATTCAATTACGGTATCCTCTTTCCTCATTACAGGAAACAGCGTTTCGCTTTGTATGAAATGAATGACTGCGTGTGTGCTATGCAATCGCCTTAGGTTCTCCTGGAAATCATCTGTTCCGGTTTTTCCAAATTCCAAAATGTAAACATCAACCTGCTTTTGTTGCTCACAAAGCATTCTTGCGATTGCCAGTCCGTCGCCGCCATTATTACCTTTGCCACAAAAGATTGAATAGGTTTTTGCAGGTTGGTTTAGTGAAATCCATTCAGTGCATTTTTCAGCAGCCCGTTCCATAAGATCTTTGGAGTTTATGGGTTCGTGTGTAATCGTGTATTGATCCCATGCCTGTATCTGCGCAACCGAAAAAATATTCATCTATAAAATTAAGAATTTACCACGTTGCATACTGGTTTACATTAGAAAGATGGCGGAGAGTCAAGCATGCATCTTAATCGGTGTCTACAATCAAACGTTCTTTAACGCCTTAAGCATTCAGCGTTAGGCTTTCAGCTCAAGCTGAGTATCTTCCTTAACTTGCGCTCAACTTATTGTTACAAACCGAACTATCGCCCTGGTTATTCCGGGGAGGAAAGTCCGGACAGCATAGGGCAACCCACCGGTGAATAGCCGGGTTTCGGGCAACCGGAAACAGACAGTGCCACAGAAAATAACTATCCCGCCATTGCGGGACAAAGGTGAAAACGTGGGGTAAGAGCCTACGGTTTGTAATGGTAACATTGCAGAGGGGTAAACCTTGGGTGCTGAAATGCCATGTATAGGATCGCTTGAGGGCTGCCCGCCCGATGGTCCAGGGTAGGCAGAACGAGGTAAGCAGTAATGTTTATCCCAGATAAATGATAGTGTTGAAACAAAATCCGGCTTATGAGTCTGTAGCACTTATTCCATCCCCTGCAGTTACTTGCGGGGGATTTTGTTTTAAGTCTGCGTTATTTAAATGATAAAACAAAATGTAAAGTTGTTATTGTCTCAACGTACTAACAACACGAAAGCCTTTTACCCTAACTTTAAAAATTTAATAGCTCAATTTTGATCTCATTCATTTTAAATAAAAAAGAAGTAAGTACCACTTTGCCACCGGGTATGGCGTTACTGGATTTTATAAGGTATAAACAACACCTCACCGGTACAAAAATTGGCTGTCGCGAAGGGGATTGTGGTGCCTGCACTGTATTGGTGGGGGAGTTGGTTGCAGGAGAACTTGTCTACAAATCTGCTACCTGTTGCTTAATGGCTTTAGGAAATGCTCAATCCAAACATATTGTAACAATTGAGGGGTTGAACATGGATGGCCTTAACCCCATACAGCAGGCCATGAGCGATGAAAGTGCAACACAGTGTGGCTTTTGTACACCAGGGTTTGTGGTTTCCCTGGCAGGTTATTGTCTTGGTAAAAAAGAACCCACTTATGCCAATGCCATAGCGGCCATTGATGGAAATATTTGCCGCTGCACAGGTTATAAATCCATTGAAAAGGCTGCGGCAAAAGTGGTTGATTTATTGGATGAACGTAAAGGTGGAGAACCTGTATTGTATGCAACCATCACCAAAATATTACCGGCATATTTTAATAAGATAAAGGAGCGCCTTGTAAAGATTTCAAAACCTGTAATGGCCATTAAAGGCAGCAATGGAACTTCAATAAAATCATTGGGTGGGGGTACTGATTTGTATGTTCAAAAGCACGAAGAAATGGTGGATGCTCACATAAATTTTTTGAATAACAATGTAGCATTAAAAGGAGTAACGTTAGAAGGAAACAAATGTATGATTGGTGGTGGTGCCACAGTTTCGGACTTACTTGATTGTACTTTCTTTCATGAATATTTCCCTGGAATCAATAAGTTTATTAAGCTGGTTTCATCAACGCCTATACGCAATATGGCAACTATTGCAGGCAACTTTATTAATGCCTCACCAATTGGTGATCTTACCATTTTTTTCCTGGCACTTGATGCACAACTTATTTTAAAATATCAGAAAAAAAGTCGCCAGGTTGCGCTGCGGGATTTGTACAAGGGCTATAAACAACTTGACAAAAAACCAGGTGAAATAGTTGAGAAGATTTGGTTTGAATTGCCCGGGCCCAATGCAAAATTCAATTTCGAAAAAGTAAGTAAGCGAACGCATCTCGACATTGCAAGTGTTAACAGTGCCATCAGCCTGGTAATGGAGAATGGCGTTATACAAACTGCTGCCTTATCAGCGGGCGGGGTGGGGCCGATACCTTTGTATCTTAAAAAAACATCCTTGTTTTTAGCAGGTAAAGCAGTAGATGAAGCCCTTATTGAAGCGGCTATTACCATTGCTCACACCGAAATAAATCCTATAAGCGATGCCAGGGGCAGTGCCACATATAAAAAGTTGTTATTAGACCAGTTGCTCAAAGCCCATTTTATTACTTTGTTTCCTGCTCTTAAGGTAGAGAAACTGTTGACTTTTTA
>JANPPB010000816.1:0-4619 GCA_031428295.1 Segetibacter sp.
TCACGGGCATTTTTCATCCAAAGGTTGTTTTTCACGAGCATGTTCCCGGGTATACTAAGCTTGACTTGTTTACCAGAATATTATTTAAAAGACTGGATGGTTACATAGCGGTGTTACAAAACATTTGCGATTGGGCAATCGGTCAAAACCTGGTTCAACCATCCAAAGTTTTTTACTTACCAAACATCGTGGCGCAACCGGCAAAACCCATAGTGTTTATTCAGAATGACCATAGCAGAATCTTAATGGTTGGCAACTTTCGCAGGGTTAAAAATCATTTGTTTGCCATTCAATTGGTTGATCAATTAGGAAATGGCACTACCCTCGATTTGTATGGTATGATAGAAGACCAGGCGTATTATGACGAACTGGTTAATTACATTCACGCCAAAAACCTCACTCGTAAAGTCAATATCGTTAATGGAGTAAACAACCTGTACGATGTTATTGGTAAGTACGATGTTGCTTTACACACCGCCACCCTCGAAACCGGGCCGTTGGTTTTGCTCGAATACATGCAGGCTGGTTTGCCATTTCTAACATACAATACGGGTGATGTTGCAAATAACATCAGCAAACTACTCCCCGAACTGGTGATGCAATCATTTGAACAGCAAGCCTGGATCGCTTCCATAAAGACTATTCTTAAAAATGAAAGCACCCGGAAAGCAATAAAAATAAAGATGAAACAGGTGGTGGTGGAGATTTATACCGAAGAAAAATACTGGCAGAGGCTTTCTTACGTTTACAAAACGGTGCTTCGATTACCATAGCCGAACCTGCCTTACAAAATGAAATTAGGAATCATAACAGACTGCGTTCACTTTTATAACAGCAATGGGGAAGTCTCTACCGAGAATCACATCTTTCTCCGGCAGATGGAGGCCATGGCTTCATACTTTACCGAGACGTTGGTTTGCTGTCCTTTTTCAACGTTTGATTTAGATAAAGTCTATTCTACCTACGATAAAAAAAATATAAAATTTATTCCTTTGCCCGAAGTTGGGGGCAATACCATTGCAGAAAAATTAAAATTGTTTACAGCAATTCCTGCCTGGCTCGCTGCTTTTAAAAAAATAAATAAAGCCTCCGATGTTGTCTACCAGCGGTTCCCTAACAATTTAAACATCCCGGGTTTCTTTTATTTCTTTCTTAAAAAGAAGCCGGTTTTTGCTACTTACACAGGCACATGGGATGGATATTTGAAAGAACCCAAAACCTATCGTTTGCAGCGGTGGTTGTTACAAAAATATTTTCGGGGGCCGGTTTGGGTTTATAAAAGTGAAACCACAGATCCACGTATAAAACCCGGATTCAGTCCATCATACAACATAAAAGAATGGAAAGAAGAGTGGGATCAGGTTGCTGCAAGGATAGATCGTTTAAAAAACGGAGGCTTACCTGTTTTAAGATTGATAACTGTGGGAGCCTTGGTTGATTACAAAAATCAAATTGCTATAGTAAAGGCCTGTGCTATTTTAAAAAGCAGGCAGGTTCCATTTAAACTAACCATTGTAGGCGATGGACCAATGAGGCAGGCGTTAGCAGATTGCATTGCTAAAAACAATTTGAAGGAGCAGGTGATATTAGCAGGCAAAAAAAACCATGTTGCCTTACGCCAATTGTACAGGCAGCACGACTTTGTAGTGCAGGCCCCATTGTCCGAAGGTTTTGGAAAAGTTCCGGTGGAGGGCTTCTTTCATGGGGTAATTCCGGTAATTAATAATATAGCCATGGCAAAATATATGACCGGAAATAAGGAGCGGGGATTTTTGTTCAATGCTGCAGATACCCTTGAACTGGCAGATACTTTGACCTTGCTTAGAGATCAACCCGAAACTTTAATAACCATGATAAAAAATGGCCGCGAATTTGCCCGTTCCCAAACTTTAGAAACGTGGGCTGAAGATTACTTTTTAACCATTACAGATTATTTTGAACGAGCTTAAAATGTTCAGATACAGTAAAGGTGCATATTGGATGTACCCCATAGCTTTTGGAATTGGTATTCTAATTGGTTTTAAGGCAATACCTGCCAGTGTGGTTGGAATGATCTATTTGGCAATGGCTGCAATATTGCTTTACAAAGCGGCCACTACAGACGTGTTTGGGTTCTTTACGTTTCTTCCTTTTATGGTGTTTACCGAGATATACATCAGGGCCTTTGTGCCGTGGCTACCGTATCTGACCATGCAATACCTGTATATCATTTGCTTCTCGTTATTGATGATTACAGGTCCTAAAAATAAAAAGGCGCATTTTGGTGGCTACATCATGTTGGTACTCTTTTGTTCATTTGAGTTGCTTAATAATGTACACCCGGAAAAAGCACAGATTGCCCGAAGCATTCTTACCAATTCTTTTGCCTTGATGGCCGCGGTTGTATGGGGTGCGTTTAATGTGTTGAGCCCGGTGTTGATCAACAAAATATTGTACAATCTAAAAATTGCAGGGGTATACCTTGCCGGCATTGTATTTGTTGCGCATTTGCAGGGTAAAATTGATTACAACAGTGCCTCGAGCAGTGAGGCCAGTAATGGTATGGCACCGGTACAGTTAAGCGGTTACCTTGGTACCGCTTGTGTGCTGTTTTTTCTTTCCATTATGAATAAAGGCGAAGGTAAATTCAGGATACTGAACCTGGTGTTCCTGGGTATTACTGCCATGGTAATGATCCTGACGTTTTCGCGGGGAGGCTTGTACTTTATTGCAGCAACAGTTTGCCTTTTCGTTCTTTATAACATCAGGCGGATTAACGAATATGCCAAGTTCATTTTCCTAATTCCGGTAGCACTCATTATTTACTCGCTGGTTGTAAAAGAAACCGATGGTAAAATAGTGGAACGGTACGAGCAAAAGGGCTCGTCGAGCCGTGACATATTGATAGCTATTGGGTTTGATATATTTCTGCATCACCCATTTTCGGGGGTAGGTACCAGTAACTACAATACTACCATAGTAAAAGAAAAATTGTTTTATGGCCAGTCAGGCGCTCATAACGAGTTTGTTAGGGCTGCCGCAGAACATGGTATTGTAGGTATCATTTTGCACTGGGGATTTTTTATCGCCTTGTTTTTTAATATTCGAAGCCGGGGACAGCCGCAACAGCAATTTGCCATGTACTTTTTCGTTTTATTCTGTTTAATAACCGTTCACAACGGATTAAAGATTTCATTACAACCCATTGTTTTAATGTTGGCTGTTGCCATTCAAACCCTACCCTATAGAACCGATCCTCAAGTTGAAAATTCTGAACACGCAGCAACAGCACCTGCAGCAGGTAGCCCTCTGCCACATGCAGTGCTTTCCTGAATCGCTGGCTACAAAACTGGGACTGGCTTATGTTGAAAAAACATTTGATTGGTACCTGGTACATGCAAACCGATTTTTGTTTCATATAGAGATTGACAATGTTGTGGTGGGCTATTGTGGTGGCTTTGTTCCTTCAAAACCCGGTGATGGCAGTAGCAGTGGCACTTTGCAACATGCCTTTAATGAGGCCTTGAAAGGTTTGGTAAAAAAACCCTGGTTGCTTTTTCATGCTGAGGTAAAACTCCATTATCCTTTTTTATGGCGAAATATAAAAAGAAGGATAACAGGGAAGATAAAACCTGCAGTAGCACTAGCTAAAAATGCAAAACCTTTTGAGCCCTACTGCGGATTGGTAGTCATAGGTGTTTTGCCATCTCATCGCGGCCATGGCATTGCCCAACAATTGATGGTTGAGTTTGAAGCAAGAGCTAAAGCCTTACATCAAACCAGGTGTAAGCTTTCCGTCAAGAAAAATAACCTGCGTGCATTAAATGCCTACAAAAAACAAGGTTGGTACATTGGAGAAGAGCAACAAGTAACCTATGTGATGGAGAAGGAGCTACTAAGTAAAAAGTAAAAAGAGTGAGACGGAATAAAATAAGTGAATAGTGAATAGTGTGTTGTGAAAGAATTGTCGCTGACTTATGGAATGACATCCTTCTTTGTGTTCTCAGTGTTTCTTTCTCCGGCTGTTCTTTGCGGTAAGTACATTTCAACCACAGAGAATTACAGGAGTTTTGCACAGAGTACACAGAGGCTCTCAATTAAATTATTTGCTTAAGTTAACCACTTCAATGGTCAATGGTGTAGTGTGTGGGGAGTGAATTGTTGTTAGATAAAACACAGTGAACAAGACAAATGATTTTCTACATATCGAATTACCAACTAATGACTATTGACCTATGACTAATGTTAAAATGACCGATGACTAATGACCATTGACCATTGACTTAATGACCAATGACTAATTACTATTCTCCGTGCAACTCCGTGTCGCCGTGCCTCCGTGGTTCATTTTTTTACTTTTTACTTTTTACTTTTTACTTAACTCCGTGAGCTTCATCCAAAATAACATATACCCACGCTTACCCGTATTTGTACAAAATATCGGGATATCGGCGTTTGGGTTTCAATGGTACCTGCGAAGGTTTGGAGGGATATTTAAACAGGAGTATGCAGCCTGTAAAGACCGTGAAGCCTACAGCATAGATCAGTGGAAAGACTATCAAACTTTTCAATTACGAAAGCTGCTTTTGCATTCGTTCAAAACGGTTCCCTGGTATAACAGGTCATTTACCCAGGCTGGC